>JAEYOT010000270.1 GCA_023411445.1 Pseudomonadota bacterium | reverse complement strand
CGCTGCCGTATGTCACGCTGCGCGCCACGAGCTACCGGCGCGATCGTTCGGCGGCGCTCAGCGCCGCGAGCCGGCTGGCTTTCCCGGTGTTCGTGAAACCCGCCAATTTGGGCTCCTCTGTCGGCGTGAGCCGTGTGCTCGGCGCCGCGGAGCTGCCGGCGGCGGTGGAGCGAGCTTTCGAGCTCGACGCCAAGGTCGTGATCGAGCAAGGCTTGGACCACCCGCGCGAGATCGAGTGCGCGGTGCTCGGCGGCGAGACGCCGCTGGTGTCCGTGCCCGGCGAGATCGTCGTCGATCACCCGGACGGCTTCTACTCCTACGCTGCCAAGTACTTAGATGACGCGGGCGCCACGACGCGAATCCCTGCGGAGCTGACTGCGGCGGAGCTGGAGCAAGCGCAGGAGCTGTCGCGACGAACGTTCGAGGTGCTCGAGTGTGAAGGCATGGCGCGCGTGGATTTGTTCTTGAGCCACGACCGGCGCCTTTACGTGAACGAGATCAACACCATCCCGGGCTTCACCCGCATCTCCATGTACCCCAAGCTGATGCAGAGCAGTGGGCTCGAGCCGCGCGAGCTCGCGTCACGCCTCATCGACGACGCTATCGCGCGCGCCCAGGCCAAGCGCGCCCGCCAGACGAGCCAGCCATGAACGAAACCACCGTGCCGCTCTACAAAGATCCGAGTCAGCCCGCGGTGCGCCGCGCCGAGGACCTGCTGAGCCGCATGACGCTGGCCGAGAAGGTCGGGCAGATGCTGCAGCTCAACGGGCAGGTCGATCCGGTGCGCACCATCCAGGAGAAGCAGCCAGGCTCGCTCTTGCACATCCTCAACGAGCGGCTGGCAGAGGCCATGGATGCGGCCGCCGCCACGCGCCTCGGCATCCCGCTGTTGATCGGGGAAGATGGCATCCACGGCCACTCCTTTCATCCTGGCGCGACCATCTTTCCCACTCAGCTGGCACTGGCTTGTTCGTGGAGCACGGAGCTGGTTGAGCAAGTCGCGCGCGTGACTGCGCGGGAAATGGCCACGACCGGCGCGCACTGGACCTTCTCACCGGTCCTTTGCCTCTCGCGCGACCTGCGCTGGGGTCGTACGGGAGAGACGTTCGGGGAAGACCCGTTTTTGATCGGCGAGCTGGGCGCGGCCATGATCCGTGGCTACCAGGGCTCGGGGCTGGACGATCCGGATGGAGTGCTCGGCTGCGCCAAGCATTACGCCGGCTATTCGGAGACGCAGGGCGGCCGGGACGCCTCGGAAGCGGACATTTCGCGGCGCAAGCTGAAGAGCTTCTTTTTGCCGCCGTTTCAGCGCGCCGCGCAGGCCGGGTGCATGACGTTCATGACCGGCTACCAGTCGATCGACGGGCTCCCTTCCACTGCCAACCACTGGCTGTTGCGCCAGGTCTTGAAGGAGGAGTGGGGGTTCGAAGGCATCCTGGTGACGGACTACGACAACGTGGCGCGCCTGGTGTACGAGCAGCGCGTGGCGCCGAGCTTGGTCGAGGCCGCCGTGATCGCCGTGCGCTGCGGCAACGACCTGATCATGGCGACGCCCGGGTTCTACGATGCCGCGCAAGAGGCGGTGGAGCGCGGCCTGCTGCTCGAGAGCGAGATCGACGAGGTGGTGCGGCGCATCCTGCTGCTCAAGCTGCGCATGGGTTTGTTCGAGAACCCGCGCCGTCCCGATCGCGAGAAGCAGGCCAAGGTCATTGCTTGCGCGGAGCACCGCGCGCTCAACTTGCGCGCGGCCCGCGAGTCGCTCGTGCTGCTGGCTAACGACGGCTCGCTGCCGCTGGATCCCGGCGCACTTCGCCGCATCGCCGTGGTCGGTCCCAACGCGGATAGTCCCCTGGCGCAGCTCGGCGACTGGTCGCTCGGGGCGTCGCAGTATGGCCCGGAGTACGGCCAGCACCCGCGTGAGTGCACCCAAACGATGCTAGATGGGATCCGGGCGCGGACGCAAAGTCACGGTGTGGAGGTCACCCACGGGAGCGCGGGCGATCTGTGGTCGGAGGATCCCGCCGCGCTCGAGAGCGCCCTCCAGCTGGTGGCGGAGGCGGAGCTGGCCGTGGTGGTGGTGGGTGACGACATTCCGTTCATCGGCGAGACGCGCAGCACGGCGACGCTCGACTTGCTCGGCAACCAGCGCGCCTTGATCGACGGGGTGGCTCGCTCCGGCAAGCCGTTCGTGCTGGTGCTCGTGCAGAGCAAGCCGCTGGTGCTGCCGGAGAGCGCGTCCGCGGCGGCTGGCATCTTCCAGTGCTTCAACCCGGGCATGCAGGGCGGCACCGCGCTAGCCGAGGCGCTATTCGGCGATTTCTCCCCTTCGGGCAAGCTGACCATCTCGCATCCGCGCCACGTGGGGCAGCAGCCTGTTTTTTACAGCCAAGTGCGCGGCCAGCACGGCAATCGCTACGCGGACCTGACGCAGGAGCCCGCGTTCCCGTTCGGCCACGGCCTGTCCTACACGCGCTTCGCCTACTCGGAGCTTTGCGTGCGCACCCCCCTCATTCGTGAGGGCCAGCCGGTGGAGCTGGAGGTGACCGTCAGCAACGTGGGCGAGCGAGCCGGTACGGAGATCGTCCAGGTTTACGTCTCGGATCTGGTGACCTCCACGACCTGGGTGAGCCAAGCTCTCGTCGCGTTCGAGCGGGTGACGTTGGGCGCCGGGGAAAAACGCGCCGTCCGGCTGTTCGTTCCCTACGAACGACTCTCGCTGGTGGACGCCTACGAGCGCCGCGTGGTGGAGCCAGGGGAGTTCGAGGTGCGGGTGGGTGGTAGCTCAGAGCCCAAGGCTCTGCTCCGCGCCAAATTCCAGGTGGACGGCGCGGCGTTTTCGTTCGCAGCCATCCCCGGCGTGACGCGCAAAGAGCGGTGATATTGCGGCTGGACGTTGTGAGGTGGGCGTCGCATGATCCACCTTACGATGACCGAGTCCATTCGAACGGCGGCCGTGATCGGAGCGGGAGTCATGGGCAGCGCGATCGCGGCGCACCTGGCGGGCGCGGGCGTAAAGACGCACCTGCTGGACATCGTGCCTCCCAACTTGAGCGAGCAGGAGCGGGGCCAGCCCAAGCCGCGTAACCGCTTCGCGGACGGCGGGTTGGAGAAGGCGCTCAAGGCCAAGCCCGCCGCCTTCTACGATCCGGATGCGGCGCGTCTGGTGCAAACAGGCAATCTGGAAGACCACCTCTCGCGGCTGGCCGAATGCGATCTGGTGATCGAGGCCATCGTGGAGGACCTCGCCATCAAGCAGAAGCTGTTCGAGAAAATCGCGCCCGTGCTGGCGCCTCACGCCATCTTGGCGTCGAACACCAGCGGTCTGTCGATCGCCAAGATGAGCGCGGCGCTCCCGGCCGAGCTCCGGCCGCGCTTCTTGGTGCTGCATTTCTTCAATCCCGTGCGCTACATGCGCCTGCTGGAGGTCGCGCCCGGCCCCGAGACACGACCGGAGCTGCTGGAGCGCATGGCGCGCTTCGGCGAGTGGCTCGGCAAGGGCATCGTGTACGCGAAGGACACGGCAAATTTCGTGGCCAACCGCATCGGTGTTTATTCGTTGATGCTGGCCATGCGCACCATGCTGGAGGATGGCCTCAGCATCGAGCAGGTGGACAAGATCGCGGGCAAGCCCATGGGGCGGCCGAAGAGCGCTGCCTTCGACACGGCGGATCTGGTGGGGCTGGATACGCTGATGCACGTGGCGAAAAACTGCGAAGAGTCTCTGCCCAACGACGAGGAGCGGGACGTGTTTGCCATGCCGGAGCTGGTGAAGAAGCTGGCGGCGCGCGGCAGCCTCGGTCGTAAGAGCGGCGGAGGCTTCTACAAAAAGGTGGGCAAAGACATCCACGTGGTGGACTTGCAGACCTTGGAGTACCGCCCGCAAGAGAAGGTCCGCTTCGACTCGCTGGGCGCGATCAGGAACGAGGAGGATCCGGGCAAGCGCCTCAAGGCCCTGGTCAACGCGGACGACGCCGCCGGCCGCTTCGCCTGGAAGGTGCTGGCGCGCACGCTGGCATACTCGGCGCGCCGCCTCGGTGAGATCGCTGACGACGTGGTCAACGTGGATCGCGCCATGCGCTGGGGCTTCAACTGGGACCTGGGCCCGTTCGAAGCCTGGGACGCGATCGGCGTGAAGGAGTCGGTCGAGCGCATGGAGCGCGAAGGCATCGCGCTGCCCGGTTGGGTCAAGGAGCTGGCTGCAGCCGGCGGCAGCTTCTACTCCGGCGGGGCGAAAGAGCCGCGCTTCTTCGACGTGAGCTCTCGCAGCACCAAGCCGGTGCCGTTCGGGCCCAAGGAGCTTCGGCTCGCGCAGCTGAAGGAGCAGGGTAAGCTCGTCGCCAAGAACTTCGGAGCCTCGCTGGTGGATTTAGGCGACGGCGCGCTCTGCGTCGAGGTTCACACCAAGATGAACACGCTCGATCCCGACGTGATCGGCATGCTCAACCAAGCGGTGGACGTCGCGGAGAAAGATTTCGAGGCGATCGTGATCGGCAACGACGGCGAGCACTTCGGCGCCGGCGCCAACCTGATGCTGATCATGATGGCCGCCCAACAGAAGGCTTGGGATCAGGTGGAGAAGATCATCCGCGGCCTACAGGGCGGGCTGCAGCGGCTGCGCTACGCGCGCGTGCCGGTCGTGGCGGCGCCGTTCCAGTACACGTTGGGCGGCGGCGCCGAGGTCGCCATGGCCGCCGACGCCTGTCAGGCCCACGCGGAGACGTACATGGGCTTGGTGGAGGTCGGCGTTGGCTTGATCCCAGCCGGTGGCGGCTGTCTGCGCATGGTCGAGCGCTTCACGGACGACGCCGCCAAGGTCAAGGGTGTGGACCTCTTGCCCTTCATCGGTGAGGCGTCGCTGCAGGTGGCGACCGCGAAGGTGGCCACCAGCGCTGAAGAAGCGAAGAAGCTGCGCTATTTGCGGCAGACCGACGGCATCAGCCTGAACCGGGCCGAGCTGTTGTACGCGGCCAAGTGGCGCGCGCTCGGGCTAGCTCGAGCTGGCTACCGGCCAGCGCGGCCCGGCGTGCACGCGGCCGTGGGTTACGACGCCGCCCGCACGATCGGGGCCCGCATCTGGGGCCTAGTGGAGGGCGGCTTCGCCACGGAGCACGACGCCTTGATCGCCAACAAGCTCGCTCACATCTTGTGTGGTGGCGTCGTCGCGGCTGGTACGGAGGTCTCGGACCAGCACTATTTGGAGCTCGAGGTCGAGGCCTTCCTGTCGCTGTGCGGAGAGCAGAAGACGCTCGATCGCATCGGCCACATGCTCATGAACAACAAACCCCTCAGGAACTGACCATGCCCTCATTCCCTCTGAACGTAGTGATCGCGAGCAGCGTGCGGACGGCGGTGGGGCGCGCGCTCAAAGGTACGCTCCGCAATACGCGGCCAGACGACTTGGCCGCGTGGGCGATGCAAGCCGCCGTGGCCAAGGTCCCAGGTCTTACGCCGGGTGACGTGCAAGACGTCGTGCTGGGTTGCGCGATGCCGGAGGCCGAGCAAGGCCTGAACATCGCCAGGAACGCCATTTTTCTCGCAAAATTCCCCAACGCCGTCCCAGCCGAGACCATCAACCGCTTCTGTGCCAGCGGGCTGCAGGCCATCGTGCACGCGGGACTACAAAACCACGCCGGCTTGGCTGACGTCGTGATCGGCGGCGGCGTGGAGTCCATGTCCATGGTGCCGATGGGCGGCAACAAGGTGAGCCTGAACCCTGCGCTCATGGACTCCTATCCGGAGTCGTACATCTCGATGGGCCACACTGCCGAGCGCGTCGCCAGTCGCTTCGGTGTCTCCCGGGCGGAGCAAGACGCGTTCGCGGTGCGCTCGCACGAGCGCGCGCTGGCTGCCATCAGCGCCGGTCGCTTCACGGACGAGATCTTTCCCGTGAAGGCGCGTGTGCTGGAAGGCAAAGGCGTCGGTGAGGTGGAGTTCTCGGTGGACGAGTGCCCC
>JAEYOT010000254.1 GCA_023411445.1 Pseudomonadota bacterium | reverse complement strand
GCAGCAGGGTCTGCCCCAGCTCGTAGCCCGAACGCGCCGTCCAATCGCCTCGCAACAGCGCCGGGATGGGCGCGCGCGCGGCTTCCAGCGCGGAGCGCCAGCCTTCGATGCGCTCCTCCGCGTCGTTCCAATCCGCCGGCCCTGCCAGGTGCCACACCGTTTTGTGACCGAGGTTGAGCAGGTGCCGAACGGCGGCGGCAGCGCCCGCGACCTGATCGACCGCGGTGACCGGAACCGACGCGTTCGGTCCGGCCTCCACCGCGACGACGGCGAAGTCCGGCGCGACGTGCCGCAGCGCCTCCACGCCCGCCTTCAGCGGCGCGATCACGGCGACGCCGTCGACCGCTTGATCGCGCAGTCGCTCGATGGCTTCCAGCACCGTGGCGCGGTTGAGCGAGCGCAGGCTCGAGATGCTCACCGCGTAGCCAGCTTCATGCGCGGCTTGCTGGATGCCGAGCAGCGTCGACGCGGGGCCGTACTGCGTCGCGTCGAAGCTGACCACGCCCAAGGTCTTGGAGCGCCCCGTGACCAGAGCGCGCGCCATCGAGTTGGGGCGGTAGTCGAGCTGACGAATCGCCGCCAGCACGCGCTCGCGAGTATCACCCCGCACGTTGGGGCTGTCGTGAAGGACACGCGACACGGTCTGGTAGGAGACGCCCGCGAGCTGTGCGACATCGGCCATCACCGCAGGGCGGCGCCTTTCGGGCTTGGAAGGAGTTGCGGGCATGGAAGGAGCGCTACCTATGGCTTGACACTTGAAATGTGAACGTTCACAATAAGTCCATTGGCGTCTAATTGCGGCGAGAACGATACATGAGCCAGGCGCTAATAAGCGAGCCACAGATGACGAACGCAGGCGGTGGGGAAGAACAACGAGAGATTTGGTTTCTCACTGGGAGCCAGCACCTGTATGGCCCCAAGGCCCTGGAGCAGGTCGCGCGCAACTCGCAGCACATCGCTGCGGCGCTCGACGGCTCGGGCCGGCTGCCGGCCAAGCTAGTGTGGAAACCGGTGCTGACTGGCCCTGAGGCCATTCAGGACGTGATGCTGGAGGCGAACGCGGAGGCGCGCTGCATCGGCGTCGTCACCTGGATGCACACGTTCTCGCCCGCCAAGATGTGGATCGGCGGGCTCACGCGGCTGCAAAAGCCGCTCGCGCACCTGCACACGCAGTTCAATCGTGAGCTGCCGTGGGCAGAAATCGACATGGACTTCATGAACCTGAACCAGTCCGCCCACGGCGACCGGGAGTACGGGTTCATCGGCGCGCGCCTGCGCTTGAATCGGAAGATCGTCGTCGGCCACTGGCAGGATGAAGACGTGGCCGACGAGCTGGCTGGCTGGGCTCGCTCGGCGCTCGGGTTGGCCGAGTCGCGCCGGCTGAAGATCGCTCGCTTCGGCGGCATGAACATGCGCGAGGTCGCGGTCACCGGTGGCGATCGCGTGGAGGCGCAGATTCAGCTCGGCTGGTCCATCAACGGCTACGGCGTGGGGGACCTGGCGGCCCTGATCGCTGAGGTTTCAGACGCCGAGGTGGAGCGCCTGGTCGCGGAGTACCAGGACAGCTACGCCGTCTCGGCGTCGCTCCGGCCCGGGGGTGACCAGCATGAGTGCCTGCGCCACGCGGCCCGACAAGAGATCGCCATGCGCGCCTTCCTGGAGCGCGGCGGCTTCGGCGCCTTCACCACCACGTTCGAGGATTTGCACGGGCTCAAGCAGCTGCCCGGCTTGGCCTGCCAGCGGCTGATGGCAGCCGGCTACGGCTTCGGCGCCGAGGGCGACTGGAAGACCGCCGCGCTGGTGCGCCTCGGCAAAGTGATGACAGCGGGCCGTCCCGGCGGCGTGTCGTTCATGGAGGACTACACGTACGACTTCACGAAGGGCAGGGAGCGCGTGCTCGGCGCGCACATGCTCGAGGTGTGTCCATCCATCGCGGACGGCAAGCCGCGGCTCGAGGTGCACCCGCTGGATATCGGTGACAAGGCGGATCCGGCGCGGCTGGTGTTCGACGCGCGACCCGGCGCCGCCGTGAACGCGACGCTCGTGGACGTGGGCGGCCGCATGCGTCTGATCGTGGCCGAGCTGGACGTGGTGAGCCCGCCGCAGCCGATGCCCAAGCTGCCGACGGCGCGGGCTGTGTGGATCCCGCGTCCGGATCTCAAGCGCAGCGCAGCAGCGTGGATCGAGGCGGGCGGCGCGCACCACGCGGCCTTCTGCCAAGCCGTCAGCGCTGGCGAGTGGCAGGATTTCGCGGGGATGACCGGGCTGGAAGTGATCCACATCGGTCAGAACCTGGACCTGCACGCCCTGCGCAACGAGCTGCGCTGGAACGACATCGCCTTCCAACTCAAGCGGTGAAGCGATGTCATCGCCGTATCGAGAGCTGAAGGAGCGCGCTTGGGCCGCCAACATGGAGGTGCCCCAGCGCGGCCTCGCCATCCAAACTTTCGGCAACGTCTCGGCGTTCGACGCCGCGCGTGGCGTGATGGCGATCAAGCCGAGCGGCGTGCCCTACGCCAAGCTCACCGCGGAGGATCTGGTGGTGTTGGATCTGTCCGGCCGCGTCGTGGAGGGCAAGCTGCGCCCCTCGTCGGACACGCCCACGCATTTGGTGCTGTACCGCGCGTGGAAGGGCATCGGCGGCGTGGTCCACACGCACTCCACGTATGCCACCGGCTGGGCGCAGGCCAAGCTGCCGATCCCGATCTACGGCACCACGCACGCCGATCACTTGAACGAGGACGTGCCCTGCACCGAGGTGATGACGGACGAGGCGGTCGAGCGGGACTACGAGATCGAGACCGGTAATCAGATCTTGGAGTGCTTCAAGACGCGCGACCCGCTGGTCACGCCGATGGTGCTGGTCGCAGGCCACGGCGTGTTCGCCTGGGGCGCGACGCCGGAGAAGGCGGTGGACAACGCCGCGGTGCTGGAAGAGCTCGCGCGCATGGCGTTCGTGACGCGCTCGCTCAACCCCGCCGCCGAGCGGCTACCGGAGCGGCTCATCCGCAAGCACTACGAGCGCAAGCACGGCAAGGGCGCCTACTACGGCCAGAAGTGAGAGGGATGCGTGACTTCAGCTGAAGGCAACGCGGCGCGGCTCATCGCATCCGGTGAGGCGCTGCTCGGCATCGAGCTAGGCTCCACCCGTATCAAGGCCGCGCTGATCGCGTCCGATGGCACGCCGCTCGCGGCTGGCTCCCACGCCTGGGAGAACAAGCTGGAAGGCGGCGTGTGGACGTACGACATGGCCAGCGTGTGGTCGGGCCTCGCCGCCTGCTACGCCTCGCTGGTGCGGGACGTGCGTGCGCGCTACTCGGTCGAGCTCACGCGGCTCGGGGCGCTCGGCGTGAGCGGCATGATGCACGGCTACCTCGCGCTGGACGCGGAAGGGAACCTGCTCGTCCCGTTCCGTACCTGGCGCAACAACATCACCGGCCAAGCCTGCGCAGAGCTGACCCCTTTGCTGGACTTTGCGGTGCCCCAGCGCTGGAGCATCGCGCACCTGTACCAGTCGATCCTGGAGCAGCAGCCGCACGTGCCGCGCATCGCGCGCCTCACCACGCTGGCTGGCTATGTGCACGCACAGCTCACCGGCCAGCACGTGCTCGGGGTGGGCGAAGCGTCGGGCATGTTCCCGATCGATCCGCAAACCGGCGACTTTGACGCCGCGCGCTTGGCCAAGCTCGAGGCCGTGCTCGCGCCGCGCAAGCTCGGCTGGAAGCTGCGCGACATCTTGCCCGCAGTGCTGCCCGCTGGTCGCCCCGCTGGCAAGCTCCGCCCCGAGGGCGCCAAGCTGCTGGACCCAACGGGCCAGCTCGCGCCCGGCGTGCCGCTGTGCCCGCCCGAGGGCGACGCCGGCACCGGCATGGTGGCGACCAACGCGGTGCGGCCCCGCTCGGGCAACGTGTCCGCCGGCACCTCCGTGTTCGCGATGATCGTTCTGGAAAAGAGCCTGTCGCGCGTGCACGAAGAGCTGGACATCGTGGTCACGCCCGACGGCAAGCCGGTGGCGATGGCGCACGCCAACAACGGCTCTTCGGATCTCGACGTGTGGATGGCCCTCTTCGGCGAGGTCAGCCGAGCCCTCGGGAGCGAGCGCTCGCCGGACGAGCTCTACGAGAAGCTCCTGCCGCTGGCGCTGCAGGGCGAGCCGGACGCGGGCGGCTTGCTCGCCATCAACTACGTGTCCGGTGAGCACGTGACCGGCTTCAGCGAAGGGCGGCCGCTCTTCGTACGCGGGCAGAACAGCAAGCTCACGCTGCCCAACTTCATGCGCGCGACGTACTACGCGGCGCTCTGCGGCGTGCGCGCCGGGTTGGATGTGCTCACGGAAGGTGAGGGCGTCGTGGTCGAGGAGATCCGCGGGCATGGCGGCTTCTTCAAAGGTGGGGACACCGGCCAGCGCATGATGGCCGCCGCGCTCGGCGTGCCGGTCAGCGTGCCCGCTACCGCCGGTGAAGGCGGCGCTTGGGGCATGGCGCTCTTGGCCGCCTACATGAAGAGCGGCGTTACGCAGCCGCTGGCGGACTACCTGGATTCGCTGATCGCCTCGAGCATGGGTGAAGCGGTGCGGCCGAGCCAGCAGGACATCGCCGGCTTCGCTGCCTTCTTCGCGCGCCACCGCGCGGGCCTCGCCATCGAGCGTGAGGCGATCAAGGCGCTGCCGTAAGCGCGCCAAAATGCGCGAACGCTCCGGAAGCCGTCGCGCGGCTCCGGAGCGTCCTTCGGGCTCGTCTGCCCGAGCCTGTTACTTCTTCTGCAGGACGATGGTGCCGTTGACGGCGCCCGTCTTGCCCACGGTCTTCACCGTGACCGCGAGGGTGCTGTCAGCGACGCAGTAGTTGTACTCCGCGTCCTCGCCCTCATTGGTCAAGGTCAGCACGCCGCCCTCGGTCTTGAAGGAGCCCTTGTCTGGTGAAGCGAGCGACACCAGGGCAAGGCCGCCCACCTGATCGATCTCCGCTTGGCAGGTGCAGCCGCCGGTCTCTTCGTTGTCCACGCAGTCCACGTTCTTGTAGCCGAGCGTGGTTGCGAACGGATCCTTGACGCGGTCGCACGTCGTCGTGGCGCCGGACACGGTGAGGCACGAGGCGGGAAGCTCGAGCACTTGCTCGCCCGTGAGGCGCGTGGTGTCCGTGAACTTGCCGTCGGCGCCCAGCGTGAGGCCCTCCGTGATCTTGAGCGAGCCGGACGTGATGGTCCCGGTTTGGCAGCCGAGGCCGAGTCCCTGCATGTTCACCTGACCCGTCACGGTGAGCGGGCACGAGGTAGCCGCCCAGGTGCCAGCGATGTCACCGCCGCACGTCGTGTCCGTCGGCACCTGCTCCGGGCACGGGAGCTCGCCGAAGCTGCCCGTGCCGCCGCTGCCACCCTGACCGCCACCGGTACCACCGGTGCCGCCTGCGGTATCGCTGCCGCCCGTGCCGGCAGCGGGCGTGCCGGCCGTGCCGCTATCGCTGCCGCCCTGCTGGCTGCTGCCGGCTGCACCGGGCGTGTCCTTGGTGGGCGGATCGTAGCCGCCGCAGGCGAGCACTGACATCGAGATCAACACGGGGCCCGCGCTCAGCAGCGCGGCGCGTCCCAACTTGGATTTTGCGATCACCACTTGCTCCTACTTGCCGTATCCGATGGCCTTGACGTTCGCGTGCACGGCTTCATCCGTCTCGTTCGACGGGCGGCTGTTGGTGATGGCGCCTTCCAAGAAGGTGCCGCTGGCGTGGTTGCTGTTGTCGCCGCCGATGCCGAGCGCGATGCCACCGGACATCTGCCACACGCCGTCACCCTGGAAAACGTCCGGCGCAGCGCCATCGTAGGCCGTGTTGAGCATGCCCGTGGTCGCGTCCGCGTAGCGGATGGCGTAGTTGTTCGGCCTCGTCTTCAGCACGCCGAACGCGAAGTCCATGGTCATCGACGGCAGCATAGTGTTCGTGTCGTACGGCTCGCCGGGCATGCCGAGCCTACCCTTGGTGCCGCCGGCCCAGACGCCCGCCTCGAAGTCACCCATGAACCAGGGGCCATTGCCGGCGCCCTTGCCCCAGTAGCCATTGCCCAGCATCAGCGCGTTCATCTGACCGCTGGGGCCATAGCAGTTGTTGTTCGACACGTTGCCGAAGTTCCAGCAGCAGGCAGTGGCGGCGTCCGGGCGGCGACCCTTACCTTCTGCCACCATGTACACGCCCTGGCCGTTCGCAGGGTTGCCGCGCGGCATGTCCTTGGCGGGCGGCGCGTCCGTCGGCCAAGCGGTGCCGTTGTTGCGGTAGCCTTCCTTCACCTTCATGTGCACGGTGTAGACGGTGTTGCCGCCGACCGTGATCGTCTTGTTGGCTTCCGTCTCGTTGTTGTTCTCGCACGCCGTGTCCGTGCAGGAGCTGCACTGCTGCTGTGGCTCGCTACAGCCGTAACAGCCGCGCTTGGCGACCGTGAGGTGATTCTCTTTGCCCGACTGATCGTAGAGCTTGGAGAAGGTGCAGTAATCCTCCTCGCCGCAGAACGCCTTGTGCGCGGCGGCGTTAGCGAAGCCGTTGGGGAGGATGCCGATGTCCATCGTCATGCCGCCCGAGCCCTGATTCGGCTTCGCGCCGCCCTTGCGGACCTGGTACAGCGGGCCCGTGTACGTGCTGAGCAAGCGACGCACGGTGCTGTACGCAGCGACGCAGGTGTTGCCGGCCTTGTTGTAGATGTCGCACGGGCCTTCGGTGTTGGTCACACCGCCGCCGCTGCCGCCGCCACCGCCGGTGCCGGCGCTGGCGCCGCCGCTGCCGCCTTCCGG
>JAEYOT010000236.1 GCA_023411445.1 Pseudomonadota bacterium | reverse complement strand
CGACCGTACCGAGCACGTCTTCGAGCTCGATGCCCGAGACGCTCCTGGCGATCTTGGATGCCGCGATGGCGGTACCGACAGACATGAGTAGCTTCTTTGTATCCATGGCGATGACCTCAACCGTTCGTTGCGGGTTACGGAGAAGGCGTCAGAGAGTGCTCTTCTCGAGTTGCCGAACGAGATTGCATCAAGCGTGCCGCCGCCTCTGGGCGCCGTGCAGCCCGTTTACGCGCTGAGTCGAAGCGGTTAGCGACGCGGCGGTGCACTAACGGGTCACGCCGAGTCACAATGCGACGCGCTCAGCGCCGCTCAGGCTCGCGCGCAGTGGACGCGAACGTTCACACCGGTGCGCTCAGGTGCTAGCTCCGCGAGCTCCAGCCGCCCACCAATGCGGCGCGCCAGCGCATTGCAGATCCACAGCGTCTCCAGCGCGCCAGCGTCGTACTGCACGCCGTACTCGGGCGGGTCCAAGCGATCGATCGGCCCGGGCGGAGGAGCCAGCCCTGGCATCCCGATATCGAACGACAGCGACTGCGCGTCGCGCTCACTCGCTTTGAGCAAGATCACTTGGCCGTCGGCCGCGCTGCGGGCAGCTAGCGACAGCAGCGTGGTGAGCACGAGCGGCAGCAGCCAGCCGTCCACCTTCACCGCCTCGCCGGCGCAACAGCTCGCTTCCAGCCTCACGCCCTTCTGCTCCGCCAGCGGGCCGTACAGCATCACGCACTCAGCGACCACGTCACCCACGGTGCGGGGCTCCGCCCGCACCTCGGTCAGGCTAAAATAGTCGATCAACCGCCGGATCCGCACGGAGAGCCGCTCCACCTGCTCCTCGATGCGGCGTACGTTCTCGTCGATGCCCTCCGGCGTGGGGTTGGTGCGGATGAGGCCAGCGCGACCGGCGATCACGTTGAGCGGAGTTCCGATCATGTGCCCGATCATGGACACCATGCGTGCGCTCGCTGCACGCCGCTCCGTATGGCGCAGCTCGTCCAGCCGTGTGAGTAGAGTGGGAAGGTCCGGCTGTTCGAGCGCCTGGACGGTCATGTGGTCAAGCTTCCTAAGCCGGCGCGCGCCGGCAGCTGGTCACGCGCCTAACAGCGCTTCGAGTGCTTCCGGCATGATCGGTTTGACGACGTAGGCGTCGAACCCCGCCGCGCCAGCGCTCTCGCGCGTGGCGCCGTCGGAGTAGCCCGTGAGCGCGACCAAGCGCGTGTTGAGCCCAGGCGTTTCCACCATGGCTAGGCGCAAGAGACGAGCCAGCTCGCAGCCGTCCACTTCGGGCAAGCCGATGTCGATCAGCGCGACGTCCGGCTTCTGGTCGCGGGCGCAAGCAAGCGCCTCCGCAGCGTTGGACGCCGGCAGGGGTCGATGTCCAAAGGCGGAGATGAGCTCTCCCAGCATCTCGCGTGAGTCGTCGTCGTCCTCGACGATCAACACCGAGCGCGCCGGTCGGCCCCCCGTGTTGGGTACGTTGGTCACGAGCGGAGGTTAATCTTCAGACGCCCGTACGGCGAGCACTACTTGCGAGATTTTTTGCCTCGGGTGGCACGCTCTTCTACGGCCAAGGGCGCCTCGAGGCTGATCCTGGCTCCTCATTCAGCAGGGTTGGCTGGGCACGCTGGTTGCTTAGTGGCCGGGCCAGGATGTCCATGCAACGAGCACGCGCAAAGAGCGATGCCGACGGCCTACCGGTCCTGCCGGTCCGCGGCGAGCTGGTGCATGAGCGTTACCTCATCACTGGGGAGCTCGGCCGCGGTGGGATGGGCGTCGTGCTGGCCGCTCACGACCAGATGTTGGACCGAGACGTCGCGCTCAAGCTCGTGCTGCCCAAGATGACGCGCGCGCCAGAGATCGTCGAACGTTTCACGAACGAGGCCCGCAGCTTGGCGCGCCTCGAGAGTCGTCACATCGTGCGGGTGCTGGATTTCGGCACGATTTCGAGCCCGGAGAAGTGCGCCGGTCTGCCTTTCATGGTGCTGGAGCTCTTGCGGGGCGAAGACCTGTTCAGCGTCGCTTCGCGCGAGGGCGGCCTCTCACCGGAGCGAGTCGTCAGCTACATGCTGCAGGCTTGCTCAGGGCTCGCGGTGGCGCACGTGTGCGGCATCATCCACCGCGATCTCAAGCCGGAGAACCTGTTTATCGCGCATGAGCCTGACGGCAACGAGTGCCTGAAGGTGCTCGACTTCGGGATTGCCCGCAGCCACAGCTGGCGCGCCGTCACGCGCGGCCAAGTCGGCGTTGGCTCGCCCGGCTACATGTCGCCCGAGCAAGTGGAGGGCAAGAGGCCGGTCGACGCCCGCAGCGACATCTGGACGCTGGGCGTCGTGATGTATGAGCTCTTGGCGCACCGCCACGCGTTCTGCGGAGACACGCCGCAGAGCCTGTGTCTCCAGATCCTGAACGCGCCGGTCGAGCCGCTACTGAGCGTACGGCCGGACTTGCCTCCCGCGCTGGCTTACATCGTGGAGCGTTGCATGCAGCGGCGCCCCGAGGATCGCTTTCAGAACGTCGCGGAATTGGCCGAGGCGCTGTCGCCCCTGCATGAGGCCAGCCCGAGCAGCGACGCCGCGCGCG
>JAEYOT010000669.1 GCA_023411445.1 Pseudomonadota bacterium | reverse complement strand
GTGCCCCGCGGCGGCTACGGCTGGCCGGCGCTGCTCGCGAGCGCGCTCGCGCTGGCCGCCCTACACCGACGCCGACGCGTGAGCTGAGCTTCTCAGGGCGCCACGGCGACGGGCGCCGGCCGGGCAGTTTGCTCGGGCGGCGCGATCTGCTCGACCAAGTGCAGCGCATCCGCGCCGACACTGGAAAAGCGCCCGGAGCCCCACGTGTAGAGCCAGGGCAAGCCGATGAAGTAGACGCCCGGCACGTCCGTCACGCCGCGGCGGTGCTGCGGCTTGCCGTTGCGATCGAAGACCGGCAGCTCGAGCCAGCCGAAGTTGGTAGCAAACCCCGTTGCCCAGATCACGCTCGTGATGCCCGCTTCCCGGAGTGAGAGCGTAGCCGGCTCCTCCGTCGGCTCCCAAACCGGGCTGTACTCCGGCTCGGGCGGGATGCGGAGGCCCCGTCGCTCGATGTACGCGTCGATGCTGCGGTTGATGCTGCGGTACACGTCATCGGCGTGGTCCAGGTGCTGCTTGAGCTTTGGCTCAAAGCTGAGCACGCCAGAGCTGGCACCGCTCACCGGCCCGTACAGCTTCATGCCTTCCAGCGCGAAGCGCCGCAAATCGAGGTCGTGCCCCCCCGCGCGCCCGGTCACGTAGTGGTTGGCGCGCTCGCGCAGCTCCTCCGGTTCCTTCTGCTCGTGGATCGGGATGTCGTAGTGTCCCATCTCCTCCAGCCACTCGACGACGTCCCGCCCGCGGTGCCGCCTGGCACAGCGCGGCGCGCTGCCGACCGCGAGGTGCACGCGCCGCCCCTCGAGCTGCAAATCCTCGGCGATTTGGCAGCCTGACTGCCCCGTGCCGACGACCAGCACGGCACCCGCCGGTAGCTCCGCCGCGTTGCGGTACTCCGACGAGTGGAGCTGGCGCACGTCGCCCAGCTCGCTCGCGAAGCTGGGTACACGCGGACCGTGATAGCCCCCGGTCGCCACCACCACGTGCTCGGTGGTCATGCGGCCGCTGCTGGTGCGGACCTCGAAGCCCGCCCCGGACTCCGCGCGCTTCACCGACTCGACCTTGACTCCCTCACGCACCGGCAGCTGAAAGCGCTCCGCGTAGCTCTCCACGTAGCGCACGATCTCGTCTCGCCCCATGAAGCCTTGCGGATCGTCGCCGCCATAGTGATGTCCGGGCAGGCGGCACTGCCAGTTCGGTGTCACCAAGCAGAAGGAATCCCAGCGCTCGCTGCGCCAGGCGTTGGCGATGCGCTTGGCCTCCAGCACCACGTGCTCGACGCCGCGCTGCTTGAGCAGGTAGCTGACGGAGAGACCGGCTTGGCCGCCGCCAATCACGACCACTCGGTGGTGCTCCGGCTTGGCTCGCGCGTCGCGAGGCGCGTGCTTGGTGAAGGCGAGCACGGTCACCCAGCCGGCGCGCTCCTGAGCTGGAAGGGCCTCGGCTGTCTCCTCCACCGCGCGCAGCTGGTCCAGCGCCGAGCTGCACTCGAAGCCATAGCGCGCAAAAACCCGCTCCGAAGCGATACGCAGCGCGCTCCCGACGCGCGCTACGAACTCCGGCACCGGGTAGCTTTCGCCGACGCTCAGGTGCTCCTCGATCACGTACGAGGGCGAATAGCACTCTTCCTCGTGGCCGCTCGGCCACCTGACACGGAAGTGCATCTCAGGCATGAATCTGCTCCTGGCGAGCCAAGGCTCGCGCAATGCCCGTCGTGGGCTCCGCGTACAAAGCTTCGTGCTGCTGGGCAACGCTCGCCCAACTATGTCGGGACGCGCGCAAGAGGCCGGCTTGCCTGCGCGCCGCCCGGAGCGCCTCGCACTCGAGCAGCTCCAACACCGCGCCCGCGATCTGCGTAGGTGACTCTGGAGAGACGAAACTCCCGCAGCTCTCGTCCAGGTACTCCGTGAAGGGCTCTCCACGCGACACCACGACCGGACACCCCGCCGCCAGCGCCTCCAGCACGCACAAGCCGAAGCCCTCCTGCAGCGAGGCGCAGAGCAGCACCCGTGCCATGCCGTACAGCTCCGTCAACTCATCCTCCCCCACCGGACCCAGCTCGATCACGCGCTCGCGCACGGAAGGCGGCAGCGCGCCCAGCTCACGACGAAACTGGGCGCGGTAATGATCGTGCTCCCAGATGCTGGCTCCGCCTGCGATCACCCAGCGAGCACGTGGCTGCCGCTCCAGCACGTCTGCCAGCCCGAACAGCGCAATCAGGCTATTTTTCCGGGGCTCCACCCCACCCACGCTGAGCACGATCGGATCGCCCTCGGCGCCGCCGATGCGCTGCCTGAGCTCGCGACCCAGCTCCGGGCGGCGCTCGAGGAAGCGCGCCAGGTCCACCCCGTTGCCGACGATCGGGCAGCTCCGCCCGAGCGCGTGCAGCACGTCGCGCTGGCTGACCCGGCTCACGCACACCACCTGATCGGCTTCGAGCACCGAGCGAGTCTGACACGCACGCAGGTACGGGCTCGCGTAGTGCTCCAGGTGATGCAGCGTCCGCACCACCCGCGACAAGCATAGCTCGCGCCGCACCTCCAACAAGCCGCTCGCCACCAGGCAATCCTCGGCGTGGTACACGTCGTGGCGCGGCCGCGCGCTGCGCAAGCCCTGCACGACCTCAGCGATGCGCTGTCGAATCAACGCATCAGGGTCGGCTGGCGCCGCCTCGGCTCGAAACAGCACCACCGGACAGCGCACGTCGCGAAAGAGCCGATCGCCCTGCTTGGACAACGCATAGAGCGTGACGTCGTGACCGCGCGCCGTGAGCGCATCGGCTAGCGCGCAAGCGTGCACGACACTGCCGCGCGGGCGCGTGGAGTACGTGAAAATGCCGATGGCGGTCATGAGCTCGCTCCAAAGCCCGTCAACGCGGCAGCCGAAAGATCCAGGTAAAGCTGCTGCTCGGAGCCGACCGAGAGCTGGAGCCGGCGGCTCTCGTCGACGCGGCCGGCGGCGGCGCACGCCACCCCGACCGCGTCGAAGCGCGCGCACACGGCCGCCACCGCCGCGTCATCGACCGCCAGCACGAAGCCGAAGCTGGGGAAACACGTGAGCCAGCGCAGCGGCTCGACACCAGCCGGCGCCGGGATCGCATCCAGCGCCAACGTGGCGCCAACCCCCGACGTCTCCAACAGCATCGCCAGCGTGCCGCACACACCGGCCATGCTGATGTCCTTACCGGCTCCAACCAGGCCAGCTTCGGCCAGCTCTGGCAGCACCGCCAAATTGGCGCGCAGCTGCTGAGCGGACGCAGTAGTCGCGGCGTTGAAGGCGCCGCTGCCGCGAAAGCTCCCGCGCAGATCAGCGGCGACGAGCAGCGTCTGCCCAGGGCGCGCCGCGTGGCTGGAGATCAAGCGCCGCGCCTTGCCCACCACCGCCACCGACAGCGCCGTGGGTCCGTCCACGCGCGTGGTGTGGCCGCCGACGATCGGTACCCCGAACAGCTCGCTGGCGTCGCGCATCCCCTCCAGCACCCGCTCGTTCTCACCGCCACCCAAGAAGAGCACGTCCACCACCGCCCAAGGCCGGCCCCCCATCGCGGCGATGTCGCCGAAGTTCACCATCAACGAGCAAAAGCCGGCAAACCAGGGGTCGCGCGCCACGAGCTCCGGCCGGATCCCCTCCGCGGCGAGCAGCACGTAGCCGCCGTCCGCCGGCAGGGCCGCCGTGTCGTCGCCGTTCAGGATCGGCTCGCGCGACGGAAACCACGCGCTCTGACCTCGCCCACCGAGCATGCGCGCCGGTAGCTGGATGTCGCGCTTGAGGTCCAGCTCGGCGCGGGCGGTAAGCGCCGCTACCAGCGGGCGGAGCTCGTCCGGCGCGACCTTCACGCAACCCTCGTCTGCACGAACCGCTCGCCGCGCGGGCACGGCGGGTAGGCGCGCAAGTCCGCTTGCATCAATGCGTGCGGATGACCCTGCACCGTCACCTCGCTGAGCGCCTTGAAGTGGTGCCGCTCGAAGTAGCGCACGTTGCCTTGCTGCACCGTAGCCAGGAAGCGCTGACAGCCGAGCGCGTGCGCCGTCGAAACCGCGCAAGAGATGAGTGAGGTCCCCACCGCGCCAAAGCGCCGGTAGTCTCGGTGCACACCGAGCCTGCCACCGAACCACGTCGCCGGCTCGCTGCGGTAGATGCGCACCACGCCTACCACCTGGTCGGCCATGCCCGCGATTTGACTTTGCGCCACGATCGGCAGCGCGTGCTGGTCGTGCTCATCGCGGTCCGAACCGGCAAACAGCGCCTGTTCTTCGCTAAAAATGGCCCACCGCAGCGCCCAGTAGCCGGAGAGTTGCCAGGCCTCGCTCGCCACCTCCGCCACGATCTGCGAGCTCATGGTGCTCCGGATGCGGCCGCCCCAAGGATGGATCGCGTCAAGCATGCGCCGCCTCCCTTGCCCGCAGCGTGGAGCAGGCGCCGCAGCGCCCGCACCCGGCCTTGATGTCCGAGCTGCTCAAGCTGCTGCGTCGTAGCAGCGCCGCCACCTCATCCAGCAGCTCGCGCATGAAGCGAGGCTCCGGCGTCGGCTCGTGCTCCAACGCCGTGCCCGCGATAGGCACGAACGGCACGACGAACGGGTACACCCCGAGCCCGATCAGGCGCTCGCACATCGCCAAAATCTCGGCCTGGGTGTCGCCGAGCCCGGCCAAGATGTAGGTCGACACCTGACCGCGCCCGAACACCTGCGTCGCCGCGCTGAACGCCTGCAGGTACACGCTGACCGGCACCTCGGCCTTGCCCGGCATGATGCGCCGGCGTACCCGCTCGGACACCGCCTCGAGGTGCAGGCCCAAGCTATCCACGCCGGCCTCGCGCAGCCGCTCGAACCAGCCAAAGTCGTCCGGCGGCTCGCACTGTGCCTGCACCGGCAGGTCCACGGCGGCTTTGATGGCGCGCGCGCAGCCGGCCAGAATCGCCGCGCCTCGATCAGGCGTCCGCGGCGTGCCGGTCGTGAGCACCGCGTGCTTCACTTGATCGAGCGCTACTGCTGCGCGCGCCACCTCCGCCAGCTGCTCCGGCGTCTTCTCGGGGATGGTGGACTTGGCAGCCAGGGACTGCCCGATGGCGCAGAACTGGCACGCCGTCTCGCGATGCCCGTAGCGGGTGCAGGTTTGCAGCACGGTCGTCGCCAGCACGTCCGCGCCGTGCAAGGTCGCGATCTTCCAGTACGGCACGCCCGCCGCCGTGGAGAGGCCGTAGAACTTCGGCTGGCGCGGGAAGGCGATTTCAGCGATGGGCCGACCACCGCGCAGCAAGAGCGCGCTCGCGCCGTCAGCGCGCACCTCGGCCACGTACGGCGAGAGGCCCGAGGCGTGATTCAAGATCGGCACCATCACGGTCTGGTGCATCAACGTGATGGCCTTGTGGTCGGAAGGCCCTGCGCCGCCGCTCCGGCTCAGGCCAGGGCCGCGTGGGTCCATCCAGCGC
>JAEYOT010000221.1 GCA_023411445.1 Pseudomonadota bacterium | reverse complement strand
GAAGAGATGTTCGAGGCGCGCGACCTGCAGGCTCGGCTCGCGTCGGTGTACGCGAAAGCGGCGGAGCTGGTGCCGCACGACCGAGTGGCTCACGTCAGCGGCGTCGGGGCCATGTCGGACGTGGCGGCCGGGATCCTCGACGCGGTCGTGGCCCTGGACCCGAAGTTTTTCGCCCACCGTCCGCAGAGTTAGCGACGCCCGGGGCAGCGGAAAACTTGCTCGCTTGGTCGGCTCCGGCCCATAGTCCGACCGTGTTCGCTCAGCTCCGTTGGTTCCCTGCCGTCGTGCTCCTGACGGCGTGCGCCTCGTCTCAATACCCGGACATCGACGAGCCGCTGCCGCCAGGCGTGAAGACCACCGTCGACTCGCCGGCGCCTGAGCTCCCGGACAGCGCCGCGACTCCGCAGTCGGCGCCGAAGGGCGTGCTCCAGCGCGCGGACGTGGAGCGCGTGGTAGACGGCGGGCTCGGCCGCTTCCTCTCCCTCGTGCAGCTCGAGCCCAGCTTGTCTGCGGGCAAGTTCAAGGGCTGGAGCATCGTCACGCTACAGCCGCCGGAGCTGTGGAGCGGCATCGATCTGCAGCCCGGCGACGTGGTCACGCGCGTCAACGGCATGGCCATCGAGCGCGAGATGGAAGCGTTCGCGGCGTTTCAAGCCGTCCGCGGCGCGGACAAGCTCGAGATCTCGTACCTGCGCCAGAACCAGCCGCGCACGCTGCTCTACACGATCGTCGGCGAGCCTTCGCCAGCGCTGCCGCAGCGCCCGCCGGAGCCCGCGAAAAAGACGGGCGGCTGAGGCTCAGCGCAGCTGAAACGCGGCCAGCGCGTCGAGCATGGCGTTGAAGCGTCGCCGCGAGAAGCGAGAGCCGCTGGTGATCCAGTCGCGGTGTGGCGAGGGCCCCGGCTCCTCGTCGTGGAAATGTCCGAGCACGTCCAGGTGATCGGCCTCGCCAGCCCAGAGCAGCTCGCCGTACAGCATGCTCAGGGTGGGCACGATGCCGTCGTTGTTCGAGTCCATGATCTCGTGGTCGATGCCGGCGCGCAGCAGCGACAGCTCACGCTCCGTGGGCCGCGCGTATGGGTACACGTTCGGGATCTGCCCGGCGAACTGATAGAGCGTCGAGTAGATGGCCGCGGTGAGCGCCGCGTACGGCGAGCGGATGCGGCGCGCGAAGCGCATGGAGCGGGGTGGGGGAGCAGCGGAGGCGATGCAGCCGAAGCGCACGCGCGGATCAGCCTCCGTCGAGGCGTTGAACACATCCACCGCCTCCGGCATGAGCTGGATGATGCCGCCTTGATCGATGCGCACCTTGCTCAGAAAATCGCCGATCTCCGTCCTGGCGTCCTTGTCCACGAAGCGCAGCACGCTGTCGGTGATGCGGCTAAACACCCGCAAGTCGCCGCCGAAGATGGCGTCCACGCCGCCGATGCCGGCTAGCACGCGCGAGAAGATCTGCAGGCTGGGCTCGCCGACCGCGAGCGACACCACCGTGATCAGGCTGAGCGCGTAGAGCAGCCGGGTGCCGGAGACGGTGGCGAAGAAGCCGGCGACGGGGGTGCCGTAGTGCGGCGTGTTGATCGAGACCGCGCTCTGCACGCGCTCGCGCCACTCCAGCAGCGCAGGATCGAGGCCCAGCTGCACGCTGGGCGACAGCACGAGCCGCAAGTCCAGCCCGCCGGTGGAGTGGCCGACGAGGTGGATGGGCCCCGCGTGCCCGCCGGTGCGCTCCACCGTCGTGGCCAAGATGCGCGAGCGGTAGCGCAGCGACGACGTCGGTGGCGCTGGCACGTCCTCGAATTGCACCTCGAGCCCCGCTTCGCGGAAGCGCTGCTCCAGCCCGAGGCGCACGTGCGTGAAGTAGTCGTAGCCGGCGAGCCTGCCGAAGCCGAACATCCCGGGCACGAAATAGACGCGGTGCAGAGCCTCGCTCATCGCTCCTAGCAGCCAGACACGTTCACCGGAACGACACTTCGGTCGTCAGCTCGAAATCGAAGCGGACCTCGGCGGCGTCCAGCGCGCGAGCCTCGGCCGCGACCTCGCGCAAGCGATGAAACGACAAGCTACCGGCGCCGGCCGCGCCGAACAAGCCGCGGGGCAAAGCGCCGTGGCCCTCGGAGTCCCGAAACGCGCAGACGCCGAGCGTGCCCTGCTCAGCCGAGCCCGCGACCTCCACGTACACCAAATCGCGCGCGTCCCCGGCGCGCCAATCCAGCTGAACGTCCGCCTGCGTGCTCACGCTGGTGAGCTCGGCGAGCGGCATGCCGCCCACCAAGAGCTCGCTCAAGAGCTCAGGCGCTTGCACCTTCATCTCCAGCGCGGAAAGCTGCTCGCTGCCGCTGGTGTGCAGGGAGTAGAGCGCTCCGGCTGGCAGCGCCTCAGATGCGCTGTCGCGCGAGGTGTACACGACGCCGGGCAGCTCCGTGATCGAGCTGGGGAATGCGCGCGGAGCGAGCAGCGTTTCCACGTTGCTGGCTCGCAGCGTCACGTCCCCCGCGTCGAGAAACTCTGCGTGAATCGGCTCGGCGGCGACCGCGCTGTCTCGCTCGCGGCCCACCGGCACGCACTGCCCGATCTCCGGCAGGCTCACGCTGCCGCCGTAGAGCCGGAACAAGGGGCCCGGGTCGGCCAGCTCCGGCAGGCGGACGATGCCGGCGAACGCGCGCGCACTGGTCGCGCCCACAGCGCCGACCAGCAGGGTGTGCTCCACCTTGAGCAGCGCGTGCGTGCTGGTGCTATCCGAGCCGTTCACACCGCCCACCTGCTGTTCGCACGCCACGGCCAGCAGCAGCAGCGGCACTAGGTGGATGGGGCTCGGACGCACCACTTTAGGTTATTCGCAGCGCCCGCCAGGAGCAAGCGGCCACGATGCCACGCTCAGAATTTGGCCGAGATCGCCATGGCGGGCGTCAGCGACAAGCCGCTCACCTTCGCGGACAGCTCGCCCTCTCCGGTGTCGAGCTCGCCGCTCACGCGCTCGTACGCGGCGTCCAGCTCGACCCGCACCTCGATCGGAGAGAGGCCGACGGCGAAGCCGACCAGGCCGCCAGCCCACACGCGGGTGGTGCTCGCCGTCACGTCGTAGCGGTTGCTCGGCACCGTCACCAGCGACACGCCATAGCTCGAGCGCTCGAAGCCGAGGCGCGCTCCGGCCCAGGCTTGCACCACGTCCGCGTCGCTGCGGTACCCGACGAGCAGCGGTAGCTCGAGCCCGAAGCCGCGCACGCTGCGGGCTTCGGCGTCCCGCAAGCCGGCGGCTGGCGGCAGCGAGTCGTCTCGCTCCGCCGGCGCGTCATCGCGCGGCAGCACGCCGATGACGCCGCTCGCGCCCAGGCCAGCGCTGAGCGCCACGTTCGTCCACTCGAAAGCGTGGCGTGCGTCGAGGCGAAAGCTGCGCCCAGTGTAGGTGAGACCGGCCTCGTTCTGCCCGCCCAAGCCTGCCCGCGCCGCGAAATAAGGCGCGACGCCGTCCGCCAGCGCCAAGCGCGCGAGCAGGCCCTGCGTGAAGCGCTCGCGCTCGGCGCCGACCGCACCTGCGCTCTGCTCCGCCGCGTCAGCGAGCGCGGCCTCCGCGTCCGCCGCGTCACCGAGGGCGAGGTGGCCGCTGGTACCGGCGGCGAACGAGACCACGCCGCGCGGCAAGGTGTGCGCGGGGTGAAGCAGTGGCGCGCCTCCGCCGCACGCGCCGAGCAAGAGCGCTCCTCCGAGCAGCGCCGCTGCTCGCATCAGCCTCACTTGCGGAACCGCGAGGGGATCGTATTGGCTTCCGCGCGCTTCTTCAGCTCGCCGTCGTCGGGGTGCAAGCGGAGCGCGCGCTCCAAGAGCTCGGCTTCTGCCTCGTTGTGATTGGGATCCGGCAGGCAACACTCCACCGGACACACGGCTTGGCAGGCTTCGTGGTCGTAGAAGCCGACGCACTCCGTGCACAGCTCCGGGTCGATGACGTAAATGGAGTCACCCTCGGAGATGGCCTCGTTGGGGCACTCGGGCTCACATGCCCCGCAGTTGATGCAGTCTTGGGTAATGTGGGTGGCCATGCGGCTGTGGCTGCCTTTGCCCAGCGTTCTGTCCGATAGCCGGGCTGCACGCAAGAAATTCAGGCTTGCCGCCGCAAGCATCGCTAATTTCCGCCCGGTTGATGCTATGGATCCGCCCGCTCATGCCGCGCCTGCACGAAAAGCTGATGCTCCCGGCCCTGCTGCTCGCCCTGGCCGCGGGCTGCAAGCCCAAGATCGGTGACGACTGTCAGCTCTCGACGGACTGTTCCGCGGCGGGCGATCGCTTGTGCGACATCACGGCGCCCGGCGGCTACTGCACCGTCTACAACTGCGAGCCAGACGCGTGCCCGGAGGACGAGAGCCTGTGCGTGCAGTTTGCCGCGCGTCGCTCGCCGATCGCCGCTTGCGATGACCTGCAGTCGCCGTCGCCCTACGCGCGCACGTTCTGTATGGCCACCTGCGAGTCGGACGCGGACTGTCGTGAAGGCTACGAGTGCGCAGACCTCAGGGGCGACAACCCGTGGGACGCCGTGTTGATCGACATGGATCGCGGCGACAAGGCGTGCCTGGTCCGCGTCAGAGCAAAGCCCGTCATGGCTCCCGAAGACGACGACGGCTCGTTCGGTGACGTGTGTCACGCCGAGGCGCCGGGCGCGGGGGGAGCCGGCGGGTGAGATGCTCGGCTTCACGCCGCTCCCGCGCACGATAGAGGCGGCGCTGCGCGACGCCCAGCACCAGCGGGCGGACGTGCGCCTGGCAGCGCTTGCGGACCTGAAGCGCCACGCGCGGGGCGGAGACGACGGCGCCGTGGCAGCGCTGGTGGAGCGCTTGGCCAAAGATCCGCATCCGCAGGTGCGGGCGGCCGCCGCGCTCGCGCTCGCTGACATCGACGCGCAGGGCGAGCTGCCCGCGCTGCTCAGCGCGGTGGCCGACAGCGATGCTTCCGTGCGGCAAATGGCGCTGGTCGGCGTGGGCGAGCTGGCGGAGCCGGAGCACGCCGAGGCGTGCGCCGCCGCCATGCGCGGCTTGGTCGACGCATTGCCGGCGGTGCGTTACCAGGCCGTCGTGGCGCTGGCTCGCTTGCGTGGGGAGGCCGCGCTCGAGCCACTGCTGGTCGGTACGCGTGATCTCGATCCGGAGGTGCGCCACGTGGCGTTCCGGGTGGCTGAAGAGGTGTTCGGCGGCAAGCCACCGGAGCAGGTGCCGCTCGCCTTGCTGCAACGCGCGCGCGGCGCGCTGCGCGACGACAACTATGGCGTGCAGGCGGCGGCCGCGATCCTGCTCACCGTGCTGGGCGACGCCAGCGGCCAGGACCGCTTGATCGCCATGGTCAACGCGCGCCGCCGCATCGCGCACGCGGAGGACGAGGCTATCGCGATCGAGCTGTGCGGCGAGCTTGGCTTACTGGGGGCGGAGCCCGGCCTCACGCGGCGCGCGTTCGGCGTGCTCGGCGGGCGCTCGCCCGCCT
>JAEYOT010000193.1 GCA_023411445.1 Pseudomonadota bacterium | reverse complement strand
CCCACGCCCAGTACGACAGCACCGTCAGCGCGTTGCTGGGTGTGACGGACAAGGTCGCCAGCTCGTTCGCGCCGGACGCCAGCGAGGGCTACGCCTTCGACAACGGCATCAACCTGCGCGTGGACGGCCGGCTCGGCCCGCAGTATCGCGCCGCCGCCGAAGAGCTGGCGGAGAAGGTGGCGGCGGACAGCGGCTTCGTGGCCCGCTTCGTGAGCTGCGCCGAAGGCAGCGCGGGCTGTTCGGACCAGCTCATCGCCGAGCTGGGCAAGCGCGCGTTCCGTCGCCCGCTGACGGACGCCGAGAAGACCCGCTTCGCGGCCCTGTTCGCGCGCGGCGCGGAGCTGGTGGGCTCTGGCAACGCCTTCCGTGACGGCGTGCGCATGGTGGTGGAGGCGCTCCTGCAGTCGCCGCAGTTCCTCTATCGCACGGAGCTGTCGGACAAGCGCGGCTCGGATGGGCTGATCCAGCTGAACGGCTGGGAGATGGCCTCGCGCCTCTCGTACTTCCTGTGGGGCAGCATGCCGGACGCGGCGCTGTTCGAAGCGGCGGAGCAGAACAAGCTGGCCAGCGCCGCGGACATCTCGGCGGCGGCTCAGCGCTTGCTCGAGGATCCGAAGGCACGCGCCTCCGTCGTCTCGTTTCACGCCCAGTCGCTGCGCTTTGCTCGCTTTCAGAAGGTGGCTCCAGACCCGAACGCCTATCCCGACGCGCCCTCGGGCATGGCGCAGAAGGTGCGGGAAGGCGCCGAGCTCTTCATCAAGGACGTGGTGTTCGACCAGGGCGGCGGCTTGACCGAGCTGCTCAGCGCGCCCTACGCCTACGCGGACTCCAGCCTCGCTGCCGTGTACGGCAAGTCGGTGTCGGGCACGGGCTTTCAGAAGCTCATGTTCGGCCCGGGCGAGCGCGCTGGCTACCTGATGCAGGCGGGCTTCTTGGCGTCCAACGCCTACGCCATCCGCACCGATCCGATCCACCGCGGCTTGTTCGTTCAGCGTGATCTGCTCTGCCGCACCATCCCGGATCCTCCACCCGGCGCCAGCATGACACCTTTGCCGCCGACCTCGGAGACGATCAAGACCACGCGGCAGCAGATTGAGGTGCTCACCTCGCCGCCCTCGTGCAACGCCTGCCACACGCTGATCAACGCGCCCGGCTTCGCCTTCGAAAGCTTCGACGCCATCGGCGCCGTGCGGCAGCTGGATAACGAGGCGCCCATCGACACCAGCGGCGTCACCACCATCGACGGGCAGCCGGTCTCCTTCTCCAGCGCGGTCGAGCTGGTGCAGGCGCTGTCGCAGAGCGCGGAGGCGCGCGCCTGCTACGTCGGCAAGTGGATGGAGTACGCCTACGGCCGCAGCAAGACGAGCGCGGACGAAGTCACGCAGAAACAGCTGGCGGAGGCGCCGCAGTCGACGCTGGCGCTGGTCGCGCAGGTCACCACCACCCCGGGCTTCCGCTTCCGCGCCCCGAACCCCACCGAGTAGGAGCAGTCACGTGTCGCGCAAAATCGAGCTCAGGAGGCGAGCGTTCTTGCGAGGCGGCTTCGGCGTCGTCGTCGGCTTGCCGTTCTTGGAGGCGCTCGCGCCCAAGGCGCACGCGCAGACCGGCAGCGCCGTGCGTCGCTTCGGCGTGTTTTTCTGCTGCAACGGCGTGAACATGAGCAAGTGGTTCCCGACGGGCGGCTACGGCCCGCTCAGCGCCGCCAGCCTGTCCGGCTGCTCCAACGAGGTGCTGGCGCCGCACGCCAGCAAGCTCACGTTCCCGCGCGGCATACACATGAGCCCGCGCGGCTACAATCAGGACGGCGGCGGCGGGGACGACCACGGCAAGGGCATGGCGCACAAGCTCACCGCCCAGTTCGCGAGTGAGGACGACTGGCTCGCCCAGGGTGAGTCCATCGACTACTACCTGGCGCGCCACATCAACCCGGGTCCCGAGGGCGCGCGCCGCCCGCCGCTCAACTTGATGGTGGGCTACTCCGCCAACTACAAGGCCCTGGATTTCATCTCCTACTCCGGGCCGGGCAAGGCCGTGCAGGCCATCAACAACCCGTGGACCGCGTACAAGCAGTTCATGAACCTGGGCGTGACCACGGAGGAGTCGCAGGAGGTCGCGGAGCGCATCAAGAACCGTCGCCAGAGCGTGCTCGACTTGGTCAGCGAGCAGTTCGCCGATCTCAAACGCGGTCCGCTCAGCAAGGACGATCGAGACAAGCTCGATCAGCACTTCACCTACATCCGGGAGCTGGAGCAGGGACTGGGCAGCGCCGTCGTCAGCTGTCAGGACGACGCCGTGAAGGCCGCGGCCGAAGAGTACCGCGATCGCGGCGAGGGTGAGGACTTCGACGGGCAGTACGACGACTACGTCAAGCTGACGAACCTGCAGCTGGACATCTACGCGCTGGCGCTAGCGTGCGACTACACGCGCGTGGCTACCTTCCACTTCGATCGCGGCTCCGGCGGACCCACCTTCAAGTGGGATGGCATGGATCACGAGTACAACCACCACAAGCTCTCGCACGGCACCACCTGCGATGGCGGCTGTGAAGATCCGGTCGCCGGCTACGAGGCCATGCTGGAGAGCATCGACAAGTGGCACATGGGTCGCTACGCGCGGTTGCTGGCCAAGCTCGACAGCTACACGGAAGAGAACGGCAGGACCATCCTGGACAACAGCGCCATCCTGTACGCCAACGAGCTGAGCGACGGCAAAGACCACAGCTACATGGATCTGCCCTTCATCATCGCCGGCTCAGCTGGCGGCTACCTGAAGCCGGGGCAATACGTGAAGCTGGCGGAGCCGAAGGACAACCGCACCGCGCCGCACAACCGGCTGCTGACCACCCTGGTCAACGCCATGGGGGTCCCGCTGGACCGCTTCGGAACGACGGACGAGGCGGCGCAGACGATGCAGCCCGGCCAGTACGAAGCCCTTCTCGCCTGACGCCGAGCCGGATAGCCTGCGCGCGTGGATCTCGACGCGCTGCGGGCACGGCTCTCGGAAACGTCCGCGCTCCGCCCGGTGGGGCGCGTGGTGGGCGTGACCGGTCTGGTGCTGCGCGTGCTGTTGCCGGGCGCGCGCGTGTCGGACGTGCTGGTGATCCGGCGTCGGGGTGAGCCGCTGTTCGCGGAGGTCGTCGGCTTTCAGCAGGGGGAGGCCTTGGCGGTGCCGCTCGGTGATCCAGTCGGGGTCGGACCGGACGACGTGGTGGAGGCCACGGGCGAGCCGCTGCAGGTCGGGTGCGGCGCGGCGCTCCTCGGCCGCGTGCTGGATGGCTTGGGCCGCCCGATCGACGGTCGCCCGGCGCCGAGCGGGCTCACCCAGGTGGGCATCGAT
>JAEYOT010000058.1 GCA_023411445.1 Pseudomonadota bacterium | reverse complement strand
ACTTTAGTAACCGCGCTTACAGCGGCCGCTTCAGCTCGGAAGACCCGGGCTTCGACGCGCAGGTGCTGAGCTGGCTGAGCGAGCGCATCGCCAGCAGCATCCGCGCGGCGCGCGCGGACGCGCTGAGCGGCGCGGAGGCGCAGCTGAGCTGGCATTTCGGCGAGCTGAGCCAGGGGGCGACCAAGAATCGTAGCTTGCTTCCTCACTGCAAGAACCCGCAGCCGATGGCCGGCGTGGCGTCCGCTTGCGGGCGAGCCGGCGCGTCGGTGCTGGAGGTGGACCGGCGCCTGTCGGTCTTGCGCGTGGAGCGAGGCACGGCGGGCGAGCGCCGCTTGCTCGGTTTGTTCGCGGTGGTGGCCATGCACCCAACGACCATCCCGAACACGAACGAGCTGTACCACGCGGACGTGTTCGGCATCGCGGCGCGCCAGCTGCATCATCGCCTGAAAGATCGGCCCATCGTCGCGCTGGCCAGCGGTATCGCGGGTGACGTGTCGCCGGCGGTGGCGCAGCAGTCGTGGGCCGAGGCGGCGCGCCTGGGCGCACAGCTCGCGGCGGACGTGCAGCGGGTGAGCGAGCAGCCCAGCGCGACCAGCTCGACGGAGCTTGCGCGCAGCTACCGCGAGGTGACCATCGCCGGACCGGAGCTGTGTGAGGATGGGAGGCTCGGCAACTCCGCCGCCGGAGGACCGGAAGACGGGCGGACCCGCTACTACGCCGTCCCGGTCGCGCGCGAGGGCGCGCGCTTGCCGGAGCCGGAGGGCTGTCACGGCTACAAGCGCTCGTGGACCAAGATGCTGAGCTCGAGCACCTGGGCCTTCCCGCGCTTCGTGCCGCTGCTGGCGGCGCAGCTCGGCGGCGCCACCGTGCTCGGTCTGCCGTTCGAGCTTTCCACCACGGCGGGCCTCGAGCTGCGCTCGGAGCTGGAGGCGTCCGGCGAGCCGGCGGTGTTGGTCGGCCTGAGCAACGAGTACTTGCAGTACGTCACTACCCGAGCCGAATACGATGAGCAGCACTACGAAGGCGCGTCGGTGCTCTTCGGGCCGGGCAGCAGCGCCTTCTTCTCCAAGCACCTGCGCGCGCTGATGCTGGGCTTTCGTGAGCCGAGCAAGGTGCCCGAGCTCAATCAAACGCGCGCCCACGACTTCGACCCGTCGCCGCGCGTCGAGCGGCTGCTGGCCGCGACGCCGGAGCGCCCGCGCCAAATCGTGCGCCAGCCGTTTCAGGTGGACTTTACGCGCATCGACATGAGCGTGGAGTGGCGCGTCCGCGACTCGTCGTTCTTCCAAGACGACGGCCGCGAGACGAACATCGCGGACGGCGCGCTGGTGCGGATCGAGACGATGGGGCCGGACGGAAGATGGCGCCCGCTGCTGGATGAGCTGGGCGCGCCGGTGGACGACACCGGCACCTCGGTGTGGGTGGCGCAGCGCCGTCGGCGCGGCAACCACTACTCCGCGGTGTGGCAGCCGCCACGCTCGCTGGCGGGGCGCTTTCGCTTCGTGATCGGCCGCAGCGAGCACGTGGTGCGCTCGCAGGAGTTCAGCCTGTGAGGCGCGCGCTCTGGCTGCTGGCGGTCTCGCTCTCGCTGGCCTCTGCTCCCGCGCGCGCCGCCGAGCCGCTGTCGAAGAAGCGCTCGAGTGGCTACTACTACCTGCACAGCGGCCTCACGGTCGGAGGCTTCGCGCTCACCGGCCTGGAGGAGCGGCTGTTCGGCAACCACGGGCCCGGCCCGGGCTGGAACCGCTACAGCTTCTATCCGGACGACGTGGTGCAGCTGAATTTCAGCCAATCGGCGGCGGCCATGAGCGACCGCACCTTGGCGCTCGCGGTGCTGGCGCCGACGCTCGTGCAAATGTCGTCCGGCTTCGACATCAGCATGGCCAACGCCACGTTGGTTTACGCGCAGACGCACATGCTGAGCTTCTTCTTGACGTCCACGACCAAGCTCATCGCGCGTCGCCCACGGCCGTATACCCACGCCACGGATCCTCGCATCCAGGAGTTTGCCGACAGTGAAGGCGGAGACGCCTACGTGTCGTTCTTCTCTGGTCACTCCAGCGCGGCGTTCACGGCGGCGACCGCCGGCTCGCTGCTGTATTCCGCGCGCACCGACGAGCTGGTGGCGCGTCACACGCTGTGGGGTCTGGAGTTCGTGCTCGCAGGGATGACGGCGCAGCTGCGCGTGCGCGCGGGGCGCCACTACCGCACGGACATCTGGGTGGGCGGCGCCGTCGGCATCGGCGTGGGCGTGCTGGTGCCGGCGCTGCACCAGGTGGAGCTATCGCGCGTGCGCGGCTCGGAGATCGGCGTGGCGGCTGGCGCGACCGCGCTCACCATGGTCGTGAGCGAGCTGGTGGAGATCTGCGATTTGCTGGACTTGATCAACGCCTGCAACTTCGAGCGCAACGTCACGGTGCCGGTCGCGCCCAGCAGCGATCGCCAAGCCGGCCTGCGCTACTTCGTGGTGCCCACGGCCTACCCGGGCGGCGGGGGCCTCCAGCTCAGCGGCGATTTCTAGTCCCCATGGAAGGTGTGCCACGGGTACTTGGGGGCGAGCGGCGGCAGCGCCAAGATGCTCAGCAAGTATGGCGTGGTCAGGTGGCGCGCCACGGTTTGTCGCCGGATGTCGTACGGATCCCGGGGTGACCACATCGGCGTGGGGCCGGTGCCGTTGGTCAGCCCTACCTGATAGCCGGCGCGCCGGAGCGCCCCGCGGATGGGTGAGGTGCTGCTCAGCGGCCTGCCCACCGGGTAAGCGACGGCGCGCGGCACCTCGCCGAGCTCGCGCAGCAAGTCGCGACTGGAGCCGCCGAGCTCCCAATCCAGCTCCGCTGGCGACAGCGTTTGCAGGATGCGGTGCGAGCGCGTGTGGGATTGCACGTCCATCCCGGCCGCGCGCAAAGCTCGCACCTGGTCCCAAGTCATCAGCAGCCGCTCGCTGAACTCGCGCTCCAGCTCGCGCGTCCACGGTACACCGGTCGCCACGCTGAGCTCCGTTAGAAATCGTTCCAGATCCAGCCACTGGCGGCTCGCCTTGATGAAGCGCAAGAGCCGGAAGATGGTGCGGCCGCGGTCTTGCTCCAGGTTGACGCGTAAGTAACGTGGGTACCTGAGCTCCACGATCGGGCGCTGCGAGCGCTTGATCAGGTACGCCGCGCGGTCCCACCAGTAGAGCCGGCGCTCACTGATGAACGAGGTGGCGACGAAGAACGTGGCGCGGCAGCCGTGCCGCTGCAGGATGGGTAGGGCAAGCTCGTAGTTGTCGCGGTAGCCGTCGTCGAACGTGATCGCGACGGCGTTGCGCGGCAAGCTCGCGCCGGCCGCGAAGGCGCACAGCTCGTCCACACCCACCAACGTGAAGTGCTGCTTCAGCGAAACCAGGTGGCGCTCGAACTCCTCTGCGCTGGTGTCAATCACGCCGTCGTCGAACGGCTCGTCCTCGTCGCGCTTGGGGAAGCGGTGGTACGTGAGGATGCTGAGCCAGGGAGCAGGCGCGTAGGTCCTCAGCTTGAGCAGCGCGGAGAGCGCGCCGCTTTGGTGGAGGAGCTGGCTGACCAGGTGTCGCTTCGACATGTGCCGGCTGCCCGAGCGTTGCTCAGGTGCGCAGCACGCGGATGCTGGCCGGCGCTGCTTCCAGCGTCGCTTGCGGGTGGGGTCCGGATGCTTCAGCGGCTTCGGGAGGGGGCGGCAGCTCGAACACGACGTCCAGGCGGAGCAGCTTGAAGATGACGAGAGGCTGGGCCGTGACGCCGCTGAACTTGACCTCTCCCCCGTAGGCGCGGACGCGCTTGTACAGCGACACCAGCGCGCCCACGCCGGAGCTATCGATCATCCGAAGCTCCGACAAGTCGACTTCGACGTAGCGGCGCTGCTCAGCCACGACCTGGTCCAGCTGAGGCCGGAGCTCGGTGCACGACAGGGCGTCGAGCTCTCCGCGGATACGCAAGTGGGAACTTTCGCCCTCGTCGGTTCGCGCGTAGTTCATGATGCCTCTTGGGTAGCGTTGAATGCAGCGGCCGTGCCGAGCTCGGCCGAGCGGAGCGCAGCTTGGGCCAGGTACCAGCTCACGGTCTTGGCCAGCCCGCGCGCGACGTCGTACTCCGGCACATAGCCGAGCAAGCCGCGAGCGCGGTCGATGCTGGCAAGCGAGTGGGGGATGTCGCCGGCGCGGGGCGGATCGTGACGGAGCGCGACTTGGCCGGCAGCGGGCCGCGACTCGGCCACTAGATCGCGCAGCGTGGCGAACAGGCTCAGCAGGTCTGTACTGCCGCCGCACGCGACGTTGAACGCTCCGATCGCGATGTCCTCGCGCGGCGCCATCGCCGCCAGCAGGTTGGCCTGCACGACGTTGTCCACGTAGCAAAAATCACGGCTGGAGCTGCCGTCTCCGAACACGACGCAGTCCTGCCCGTTGATGATGCTCTGAACCCAGCGCGGAATCACCGCCGCGTAGGCGCCCTTCGGGTCCTGCCGCGGCCCGAACACGTTGAAGTAACGGAGGCCGACGCTCTCGATGCCGTGGGTCCGCGCGAACGTGTCGGCGTAGATTTCGTCGATCAGCTTGGTGGTAGCGTACGGGGACAGCGGACGGCCGATGCGCTCCTCGATCTTGGGCTGCGCCGCCTCGTCACCGTACACCGAGCTGGAGGAGGCGTACACGACGCGCTGGACGCCGGTCGCGTGCGCCGCCAAGAGCACGTTCACGAACCCGTCCACGTTGCTGGCGTGGCTGCTCAGCGGATCCTCCATCGAGCGAGGCACGGAGCCGAGGGCGGCTTGGTGCAGCACGCGGCTGACGCCCTGCATGGCGCTCAGGCACGTGCGCGGATCGCGGATGTCGCCCTCGATCAGGGTGAAGCGAGCGAAGGCAGCCGAGCCCACCCTCACCGCCACGTCGTCCAAATTGCGCTTGTACCCGGTGGAGAAATTGTCGAGCCCGACGACGTGCTGATTCAGCCGCAGCAATGCTTCCGTCAGGTGAGAGCCGATGAACCCGGCAGCGCCCGTGACGAGCCAGCGCTGGGGCGCGTTCCATAAGGACTGTTGTACTTCGAGGTAGCGAGTCATTTCAGCTCCGGTCTAGCGGGTGGGCGCGCAAGGCTGCCCCAGCTGTGGCGATCCAGCGAAACGAGCCTCGCGCCGCGTCATCTCGCCCGGCGGGCGACGACGGCGACGGCGCGAGCTCCTGTGAGCCGAGTCCTTCCGGTGATCGCGCGCGTTCACGTCGGGACCTTCCAAGCAAGAGTCGCACCGTACGCTCATAGGGCAGACTCCCCTCGCGATCGCGGACCCGGCGCGGTGGGTCGTACGCCGTCGCGGATCTCGTCGCTGCGATCCACTCTACGCGGCGCGCGGTACGGCCTCGGCATGTCCCTATCCGGCGGGAACTTCACGGTGGCGCCGACGAGCACGTTGTTTTGAACGAAGCTGACGGGTAAAGGTGGGCGATTGGCTCCGGACTTTTGCTCGACGTGCTCGAAGCGCGCACCCAGCTCCACGAGCTTGGTCGCCTGCCAGCCGATGGAGACGTCGCCCAAGATGACGCGGACACGCGTCGCCAGAGTGGCATCTTCGTCGATCAGCTTGCCGCGCTGGTAGGCGAGGGATCCTGCTAGCGTGACCTCGCCCTTTTCCGTCAACGGGAGGGCGCCGCGCAGGCGCACCTCGTCCACCAGCAGAGTTTGACCGAGCAAGGCGTTGGTGGTCACGGTGTGAGCGTAGGAGAGCTGCGCGTCGCCTTCCTCCGTGGTGTAGGCGAGCACGGCAGCGCCCGCTGGCGTCCAAAAGCCTCGATCGGTGTTGAGCCGTTGTACCCGCAGCGCACCGGCCTCGGCGCTGCTGGTGAAATCACGGCCCCAATCGCTGCGCCACAAGACCGCGCCGCCCGCCACTAGGTGCCGCTGCTCACCGAGCGGCGTGCCATCGCTCGCGATGCTGTCGTGGATCACGGCGTAGTCGCCACGCCCTTCCAGACCCAGGGCGTCGTACCGAAACGCATGCTCCGCGCCGGCGCGCCCGGACACGCCGAGGGTTTGCGGCGCCACCGTGTCGAACAGCGGTGTGTCGACCACGCCGCTGACCGACTGCCAGGCGCGCCAGCCCGGCCCGAGATCGAAGCTCATGCCCTCGTCGGCCGTGGCCGACAAGTAGGAGCCGGTGCCGGTCGGCACCGCGCCAACTGCGCTGGCGCCGGGCGCCCCGAACGCCACCGAGTTGAAGCGATCCGACTGCGTGGCGGAGGCGCCCAAAACGAGCGAGACCCGGGGAGCGACGTCGAAGAACCCGCGATAATCGATGCGATTGGACGAGCTGCTAGAGACCGCGGCGTCGAAGTACAAGTCGTACTCGAAGCGGTAGGT
>JAEYOT010000047.1 GCA_023411445.1 Pseudomonadota bacterium | reverse complement strand
TGCCGACTTGGTAGCCGCCGTCGCCCACGTCCCACGGCTCCGCGATCAGCTTGAGCTGGCGTAGGGTGGGCGATTGATGGATCAGCGTGAAGAACGAAGAGAGCTGATCCACCTCGTGCAGCTGGCGCGCGAGCGTGGACGCCAGATCGAAGCGGAAGCCGTCCACGTGCATCTCCATCGCCCAGTAGCGCAGAGAGTCCATGATCAGCGCCAGCACCTGCGGGCTGCGCACGTTGAACGAGTTACCGGTGCCGGTGTAGTCGAAGTAAAAGCGGCGATCGTCGTGGACCAGCCGGTAGTAGGTGGCGTTGTCGATGCCTTTGAAGCTGAAGGTGGGGCCGAGGTGATTGCCCTCTGCCGTGTGGTTGTACACCACGTCCAGGATCACCTCGATGCCGGCGCGGTGCAGCGTCTTCACCATCTGCTTGAACTCGCGCACCTCGCTCCCCAGCTCGCTCTGTGAGCGGTAGCGCACGTCCGGCGCGAAGAAGCCGATCGAATTGTAGCCCCAGTAATTCTTCAGGCCCTTGTCCAGCAAGTGCTTGTCGTCCACGAAAGCGTGAACGGGCAAGAGCTCCAACGTGGTGATGCCGAGGTTCTTCAGGTAATCCGTGATCGCGGGGTGGCAAATACCGGAGTAAGTGCCACGCAGGTGCTCCGGCACGTCCGGGTGCAGGCGCGTCAGCCCCTTCACGTGCGCTTCGTAAATCACCGCGCGCCGCATCGGCACGCTCGGCGACTGATCGCCCTCCCAGTCGAAGCTCGGATCGATCACGACGCCGCGCGGCGCGCCCAGCGCGGGCTCGTTGCTCGCCTCGAGATCCTGCCGCTCGCCGCCCAGCTTGTAGGCGAAGCAGCCGCGCTCCCACTTCTCGACGCCGTCCACGCTGCGCGCGTATGGATCGAGCAGCACCACGTTGGGGTTGAAGCGGTGACCGCGCGCCGGATCGTACGGGCCGTGCACGCGGTAGCCGTAGCGTTGTCCCACCGTCGCGCCCGGCACGTACACGTGCCAGACGAAGGCGGTGCGCTGCGTGATAGCGATGCGTTTCTCCTGATCCTGCTCATCGAACAGGCACAGCTCGACCGCTTCGGCGTGCTCGGAATAAAGCGCGAAGTTGACCCCCTGCCCATCCCACGTGGCGCCGAGGGGATGGGGTGACCCAGGCAATGTGCTCATCGTCCGGCGCTCGTGAGCAAGCGCTGTGCCGCCAAACTCATCGAGAAGTCAGGGAATTTTCTAGGTAGCGCGCCAGAGCGGGTCGCAAAGGCGTGGCGAAACGCCGCGTGCGAGACGAATCTGAGCTAGCGCGGGCGCGAAGTCGCGTCGCACCGGCTCGCTATCGGCGCGCGATCGGACGCAGGAAGTCGGGCCCGCTTGTTGCACGAAGCGGAGGGCTATGTCGCACTTCGCGCCGGGACGATCCGGCGTCAGCCATTCTGCCAACCCCAATACACCAAGCCGTAGAACAGCAGCAGCTTGGGGATGCGGCACACGCAGATCAAAAGCAGGAACGCGCGAGGCAGCCGTCCCAGCCCCGACAGGTAGCACAGCACTGAGTAAGGGATGGGCAGCACGCTGGCGACCAGCGCTGCCAGCAGACCGTAGCGCTTCACCGCGCGCTCCAGCAATCGCCGTGACGACTCCGTGCGCGCCGCGATCCAGCGGCTACGCGACACGTAGCGGGGGACGCCTTAGCCAGCGACGCCACCCGTCACCGAAGCCGCCGCGATCACCGCGAGCGACAGCGTCGCTGGCGCGCCCGAAGCGATCGACAAGAGCATGTAAAACTGCGGCGGGATCGGGAAATGAAAGCCGTCAGCCAGCAGCGTGCCGAGCGCCATCCCGCCATAGCCATAGGCGTCCACGAAGCTTCGCGCCAAGCCCTCGCACTGGGGGCGCGCGAAGTGGGCCTGCGTGCCGACGATGACGAGCGCGATCAGCAAGCCGAGCACGAACCTCGCGGCGGGCCAGAGCAGCTCGCGCGCGGCCATCGGCGGCTCGACCGCCGCTTCCGCGGACGAAAGGCCGGGCTCAGGGGTGGTTCGTGTCATGACCTATAACGTCCACAGCTTCATCGGAACGGACCGAGTGTACAACCCCGAGCGCATAGCGCGGGTGATCGAAGACGCCACACCGGACGTCGTGGCCTTGCAGGAAGTGGACTTCGGCCGCGGGGAGCGCGAGGCGCCCGTGATCCAGGCGCTGGCAGCTCGCCTGAACATGGGCTGCCACTTTACGCACACGCGCGAGGGCAAGCGCGGGCCGTTCGGCAACGCCGTCCTGACCGCTCACCCTTTCCACCTGATCGCCGAAGGGCTGCTCCCGAGCCGGCGCGACGAGGCGCGCGCGGTGCAATGGCTCAAGGTGGTGGCGCCCGGGTTCGAAGTTCAGCTGATGAACACGCACCTCAGCGTCAGCGTCCGAGAGCGCAGCGCGCAGGTACGAGCCCTGCTGGGCGCCGAGTGGGTGGTGCGAGCGCTCCAGGGGCTACCGCTGGTGATCTGCGGAGATTTCAACTCTTCGCCGCTCTCGCGCGTGTACCGCCAGCTGGCTCGGGACCTCTACGACGTGCAGCCGCCGGGAGCGCGCCGCGCCACGTGGCCGTCCCGGCTGCCTTTCTGGCGCATCGACCACATGTTCGTCAGCAAAGACATCAGGGTATCGAAGGCGGCGGTGCTGGAGGGCGGGCACTGTCGCCTGGCCTCGGATCACCTACCGCTGGTCGCCGAGCTGAGGCTCGGTCACGGAGGCAACACGTGCGCAACATCTTGAGCTCAGAGGATCACCGCTACTGGTCCGGCGCCGCCAGCGGCAGCGCCGTGATCGTCGACGCCTGCGCCTACTACGCGGCGTTTTACCACGCCGCCAGCCTGGCCCAGCGCCACATCGTGCTCGCTGGCTGGCAGTTCGACAGCAACGTTCGGCTCCTGCGCGGCGCCGCGGCGGAGGCTTCGCCGTATCCCGTGGAGCTCCTGCCCTTCTTGAACGCGCTGTGTAGCGAGCGGCCCGAGCTCAAGATCTACATCCTGGCGTGGGACTACAGCCTCGTGTACTCGCTCGAGCGCGAGTGGCTGCAGAGCTTGAAGTTTGCCTTCCAGAGCTCGAGCGCGATCCGCTTCGAGTTCGACGCGCACCCCAGCTTCGGCGGTAGCCACCACCAAAAGCTCGCGATCGTCGACGGCGTCGTCGCCTTCGCCGGCGGGCTGGATATCTGCGAAGAACGCTGGGACGACAGGTCTCACGCGGAGGAGCACCCGCTGCGCGTCACGAGCTCGGGCACCGCCGCACGCCCCAACCACGAGGTGCAGGCCACCGTGCAGGGAGACGCCGCCCACGCTCTGCTCACCCTGTTCTGCCAGCGCTGGCAGCTGGCCTTGGGGGAGCGCCTGGAGCTGGCCGTGCACCCCGCGAGCCCGGCGCGCGGCGTGGATCTGTCGCGCGTCGCGCCAGGCGCCGTCTTACCGCTGGCCGCGCAAGAGGTGGCGCTCTCACGCACGTGGCCAGCTGGCGGCGCTTGGCCTGCCGCGCAGGAGGTCAAAGCGGCGTTCTCGGCGGCGTTTCAGGCCGCCGAGCGGCTGATTTACATCGAGACGCAGTACTTCACCTCGCGCTCGATGACCGCGGCCCTGCTCGAGCGGCTGCGCGACGCTTCGCGCCCTCGCCTGCAGCTGGTGCTGCTCATGCCGCGCGGCGCGGACAACTCCAAGGAGAAGTTTGCGCTCGGCGACCTGCAGAGCGCCATGCTCTCCGATCTGGAGCAGGCTGCCGAGAGCCACGGCCATCAGTTGCTCTTCTTGTGCAGCTCCGCGGCGGGCGAGCGCTGCGAGCAAGCGACGTTCATTCACTCCAAGGTGCTGATCGTGGACGACGAGCTGCTCTGCGTCGGCTCCGCCAACATGACGGAGCGCAGCATGGCGCTGGACAGCGAGCTCTCCCTGTTCTGGCAGGGGGAGCCGGGCTCACCGCTCAGCAACGACATCCGCCGCGTCCGCAGCTCCTTGCTGGCCGAGCACTCCGGCCAACCCGAAGCGGACCTGCTGGAAATCGACGGCCTGTGCGCCCGCCTCGAGCGCGCGATCGCGGATGGCAGCTCGCGGCTGCGCCTCACCCACTTCGAGCCCGTCAGCGTCAACGCGCTGAAGCAAGCCATCTTCGATCCCAGCGGCCCGAGCGCGGCGGACGCGTTTCACGACGAAGTGCCGTGACTCACGCCGGTGGGGCTTTCGCCACGCGCGACAGCGCGGCTTGGTCGGTCAGATCCAGCCGCAGCGGCGTGATCGAGGCCAGGCTGTGCTCGATCGCCCAGCGGTCGGTGCCCTCCTCGGTGCCCTCGATCGGAACCACCGTGAACCAGTAGAGCTGCCGACCCATTGGGTCCTTCATTGGCACCACCTTGCCGTCGTAGTGACGCACGGACTGCCGAGTCCACACGGTGCCCTTGGGGCGCGCCGGGAAGTTCACGTTCACCAGCGGGAGGCTGCTGTCGGGCAGGAGCACGGCCAGCGCTTCGCGCACGAACGGCTTGAGGCGCTCGAAATCCGCCTCGGTACAGGTGGACGGCGCGCTGAGCGCGATACCGCGGCTCCCCATCAAGGCTGCTTGCTTGGCGCCAGCCAAGGTCCCGCTGTGCCACATGGCGTTGCCCAGGTTGGGGCCGATGTTGATGCCCGAGAGCACGACGTCGAAGCTCTCCAAGATCGAGAACCCAACCGCGACGCAGTCAGCCGGCGTGCCGTCCACGCGGAACGCGTCGAAGTCCTGAATGGGCGTTTTGCGATAGGACAAAGGGCGACTATGTGTCACCGCATGTCCCGTCGACGAGCGCTCGACGTCGGGCGCGATGATCGTGACGCGGCCGAATTCCCGCGCCACGTGGGCTAGGGCCGCGATGCCCGGGCTATAAATTCCGTCGTCGTTCACGATCAAGATACGCATGGGTCCGTTTCCTGCAGAGGTCGTGCCTCGTATGCGCGTCGCGCTGCTGCACAACGCTTCTGCCGGGAGTGAGGATCACACCGACGAGGAGCTGGTGAGGATGATCGACCGAGCCGGGCACGAGGTCGTCCACGTGGTCAGCCGTGTGAGCGACCTCACGGAGGCACTGCAAAGCGCGCCGTGCGACATGGTGGCCGTAGCGGGCGGTGACGGCACCGTCGGACGCGCCGCTTGTGAGCTGTCGGAGTGGCGCTTACCGATCGCGATCCTACCCCTCGGCACCGCCAACAACACCGCGCGCACGCTGAGCTTGCCCGCGCGGCTCAAGAAGCTGATCCAGAGCTGGCAGGGCGCAACGCAGCGTCCGTTCGACGTCGGCTCGTTGGACGATGGCTCGGTGCGGCAGCTGTTCTCGGAGGCCGCGGGCTGGGGCGTGTTCGCGCGGACCATCGCGGACGCCAAGAAGCGCACGGAGCACAAGAGCCGAGCGCGACAGCTGCATCGGGATCGCAAGCTGTTTCGCGCGTCGCTCGAGCGCACCCGGCCGCGCTTCTACGAGATCGAGGTGGATGGGCGCGACTGCTCGGGGGAGTACCTGCTGGTGGAGGTGATGAACGTGCCGTTGCTCGGGCCGCGGCTGGAGCTGTCGCCGACCAGCGATCCCGGCGACGGCACGCTGGAGCTGGTGCTGGCTGGTGAGTCGGAGCGCGCCATGCTGGATGAGCTGGCCCGCACCGGGAGCTCGCCCGAGCAGCTACGCTGCGAGCGCGGCAGCGCGCTCTGCGTCCGCTGCGACGACGAGCTGGCCCACCGCGACGGCAAGCTCTTGCGCTACGCCCCGGGCCACCACGACTTTTCCATCCGCCTGCGGCGCGGCGCGATCACTTACCTGCGCTAAGGGTGCGCCACTCGAAGCCGACCGCCACCGCGAGGTGGTCGGAGAGCGGCGCGCCCTGGGCGTCGCGCAGCGAGCGGTCCAGCGACCAGGAGCGCGCGCGGAGCGCGACCGCAGCGTCGCCGCGGAACAGCACGCGATCCAGGCGCCACGGTTGACCGCAGCGTAGCTCGTCGCACGCCTCACGCAGGCCCGCCGCCAGCGCCCGACGGCGTAGCTCGCCCAGCTCCGACGTCGTCAAATTGAAGTCGCCGGCCAGCAGCACGGCGCGCTCGCGGGACCACTCGCCGATGGTCTCGAACAGCTGCTCTAGCTGCTCGGCGCGCGCTGCCACGTCCCCGGCGCCGCGTCCGGCGTCCAGGTGGACGTTGTACGCGTCGACCACGACGCCGGGCGACACCTCCACCCGAGTCATCGACAGGCCCTTGGGCGTGAGGCAATCGCTGTACGAGTCCAGCACCCCGTGGCAGCGGCGCCAGGCGACGCGTCGCACCTCTCCAAACGGCAGCTTGCCGAAATGGCTGAGGCCATCTCCGAAATGCAGCGCGCCCGCGCGCTCGAACGGGCGCGACTGATAAGGCAACTGCAAACGGCTACGCAGCAGCAAGGGATACGCGTAGTCCTCTTGCACGAAGGCCAAGTCGTACTTGCCGAGGCGCGCGCCGATGAGCGGCAGGTTCCGCTCGGGCCGCGCCCTGGACAGGCCCTCCGGCAGCCCAGCCACGTTGTAGGTCACGACGTTGAAGCGCCCGCTGCGAGCAGCCGGCGCCGGATCAGCCGCGGCAGGCAGCCCCCAGAGGCACGCCGCGAGCGCGAGAAGCAAGCGCCGCATGCGCAAGTCTTGCCATGTTCCAGGTCCGCGGCAAGTTAGACATCAACGCAACTGATATTCTACATCACGTACATTCGTTGGATTGTTATCTGGGAATGCCCCAGATTGCCGGCGTGGGCGGCCCCAACCGCCCGGGAGAGAAATCATGTCGCAAATCACCACTACGCCCGACCAATCCATTTATCCCATTCGCTTGCGCGCTCAGTCCGGCCTGCTCCATCGCCTGTTGGCGACGGACAGCGAAGTACCAGCCCTGTTGCTGCGCGTCGCACTAGGCGGCGTCGTGCTGATGCACGGCCTGCAGAAGGTGTTCGGCTGGTTCGATGGCTACGGCCTCGAGGGCACGATGAGCTTCTTCAGCTCCATCGGCATGCCCCGCCCCATTGGAGCCCTCGTGATCATCTCGGATTTCTTGGGCTCGCTCGCGCTGATCGCCGGGCTCGCTACGCGCGTGAGCGCGGCGGCCCCGGGGGCGGGCATGCTGGGCGCCATCG
>JAEYOT010000028.1 GCA_023411445.1 Pseudomonadota bacterium | reverse complement strand
AGCTGCGAGCTACCCGCTGTCGAACAGCTCGCCATCGCCAATGAGGACTTCGATCGTCCGCTGTCGCTCACCACGCAGTCGGTCAACATCGACTACCTGCCGACCCTCTACGTCGAGCCCGGCGAGCCCACGTGGCGGAACGCCTTCTCCTACTTGCTCGATCGCCTACCGCTGTACTTGGGCTACGAGACCGAGACTGAGATCGGCTACGCCTCCGGCTACGTCTCACCGCAAGAGTTCTCGCTAACCCGAGATTGAGAAGTGGTATCACCCTCGAGAGTGAGTTAAATCGAGGGCTTCTGTTGATGCCGATAGGTGCAGACACGTGCGCCCCGTCTCGCGCCTGTCGGCACCTCCGCGCACAAGCTCCCCCTGGGGTGGAATCCGCGAGGATTCGAGAGGTGCATCCTTAGCGGACGTCTCCTTTTTCTCAGCGTGGGAATCGACTCGCAAGATTGCCAATCAGTGCGATTTTGCCGGCGCTCCCGCGAACAGCGGACACCCTATCTCCTTCTACTGGTTGGAGGCGTTCGATGCGCATGGTGAATTCGAGATGCTCGCTCACGTCCGCGATGCTGGCGCTGGGCTTGTTGCTGACGTCCGGCGCGTGCACGGGCAACTTGATCGGCGATGACGCCGACGACAGTTCAACAGGGGCGACCAGCGCGACGCCGGGGGGCGGCGCAACCAACAAAGGTGGCGGTGGTGGCAGCGACAGCGGGCTCGACCCGATGGACGCTCCGCCCGGCGTCGAGGGCATCGGCTGGTCCACGCGCTACCCGCGCCTGAGCCACGTGCAATGGGAGAACACGGTGCGCGACCTGCTCTCGCTGGGCGCGCTGCCCGGCAAGGCGTCATCGTTCGCGCTGGATCCGGACTCGCGCTTCGACACCTTCAATGTCCGGACCGTCTCTGCCAACCTGTGGCTGGACTACCAGCGCGCCGCCGAGGAGGTGGCCAAGGACGTGGCGCAGTCTCCGAGCAAATTGGCCAAGGTGGTCAGCGCCGCCGCGCAGGACGACGCGCGAGCGTTCGTGACCGAGCTGGGCACGCGTGCTTTCCGCCGTCCGCTGAGCGAGCAGGAGATCGAAGGCCACGTTGCCTTGTTCGAACAGGCCGAGGAGCTGTTTGCCTCGGGAGATGCGTTCGCCAACGGAGCCGAGCTCGTGATCCGCGCGCTCTTGCAGTCGCCCCACTTCTTGTACCGCGTGGAGACGTCGACCGCGGCGAAGGACAAGAAGGTGTGGCTGAACGGCTATGAGATCGCGTCGCGCCTGTCGTACGGCCTGTGGAACACGATGCCGTCGGCCGAGCTGTTCGCTGCGGCCAAGACCGGAGAGCTGGCGACGGCGGAGGGCGTCATCGAATGGACGCAGACGATGCTCAAGGATCCGCGCGCCAAGCAGCCGTTAGTTGGCTTCCACGAGCAGCTGTTCAACGTGGCAAGCTACGGCACCATCGCCAAGAGCGAGAAGCTGTTCCCCACCTTCACGGCGGAGCTTGCGCCGGTGCTGCGTGAGGAGGCACGCCGCTTCTTCGAGGAGATCGTGGTGACGCGCGGGGCTAGCGTGGCGAGCCTGCTAACGACGCCGGTCACGTTCGTCAACGCTACCACCGCGCCCTTGTATGGCCTCCGCGGCAACTACGGCGACGCGCTAACCAAGGTGGAGCTGGATCCGACACAGCGGGCCGGCGTGCTCACCCAGCTGGGCTTCTTGTCCAAGTACGGCTCGCAGACGCAGTCGGATCCGATCTTGCGTGGCGTGCACATCTCGCTCGATGTCCTGTGCTCGGCGCTGCCGGCCCCGCCCAACGACATCCCACCCCTGCCGGCGCTGGAGGAGGAGCAGACGAACCGCCAGCGCGTGGACCTGCTGACCAACCAGCAGCCCTGCGCCGCCTGCCACGAGACGTACATCAACCCGCTCGGCTTCGCGTTCGAGAGCTACGACGCGATCGGGCAGTGGCGTGACCTGGACAACGGTCAGCCGGTGGACACCTCCGCCACGTACACGCTCGATGGTGAGAAGCTTAGCTTCGACGGTCCGGTGGAGCTGTCGAACCTGCTCGCGCAGAGCCCCAGCGTTCACCGCTGCTATTCGCAAAACTTTCTCGAGTACGTGCTGGGCCGCAAGCCCGCCGCCGAAGAGAGCGAAGTGCTGGACAAGATCGCCGCCGCGTCCGTGCAGACGGACAGTGTGGCCGGTCTGCTCGCCGGCATCACCTCGCTCGAAACGTTCCGTGCCCGCCCCGAGGAGATCAAGTGATGAACCGCATGTTCCCCAGGCGACTATTCTTGCGTGGTGCCGCTGGTGTGGCCGTTGGCTTGCCGCTCTTGGAGAGCTTCGGGGCCAAGACGGCCCGCGCGCAGATGGAGCCGCACCGCTTCGCCGTCTTCATGCGCCAAGGCAACGGCGTCCTTCAGAACAAGTTTTGGCCCTCCAGCAACGACGTGCCGCTGACCCGCGCCCGGCTCGAGCAAGATTTGGCGACCGGCGACAAGGCCGTCGGCGTGCTGGCCGACTACGCCGAGAAGCTGAACATCGTGCACGGCTTGCGCTACCGACACTCAGGCAGCGGCTGCGGCCACGCGGACGGCTGCTTCCAAGCGCTGACCGCCTCCACGCCTGATGGCAACAACTCGAACCAGACCCTAGCAATGGGGCCCTCGTTGGACTGGGTCATCTCGCAGCAGCTGGACGAGCCGGGCAGTGAGCCCGTGAGCCTGTACGCCGGCGCGACCAGCAGCTTCTTGGGTGACGTGCTGCTCTACAGAGGGCCGAAGCAGCGCCGCGCGGGCGAGCGCAACGCGCTCAACGCCTACCAGCGTCTGTTCGGCGCCACCATGCCGGGCATGGACGACCCCAACGCGGCGGAGGCCAATCGCCTGGCGCTTCAGCGCAGGTCCGTCAACGACATGGTGCGCGAGCAGATGCAGGCGCTGTTGTCGCGCCGGGAGCTGTCGGCGCCGGACAAGCTGCGGCTCGAGTCGCATTTCCAGGCCATTCGCGACATGGAGGTGAAGATGGCTACGGGCTGCCAGGTCGCGCCGCCCGGCCAGATCGACTCCAACAACCTGGATCTGGTGATCCAGACGCATCTGGACGTGATCGCGATGGCGATGGCCTGCGGCAAGTCGCATGCGGCCACGCTC
>JAEYOT010000012.1 GCA_023411445.1 Pseudomonadota bacterium | reverse complement strand
GGGTAGCGCGGGGCGTGCGCGGCGCTGGCGCGCTCCGGCTCACCGGTGAACCTGCTCACGACCACGCGCGGATCGCGCGGATCCGGCTCGCGCGTAGCGGCGGCGAAGCCTTCAGCCACACCCGCTGCGACCTCGACCATCGAGCTAGTGGGGCCGACCCGGATGGCTCCGATATCCGAGCCGCGCACGCCGCCACGCCGGCACAGCATGGCGACCAAACGCCGAGCGTCGGCGCCGTGGGCCTCGCCCCACGAGACGCGAAACGGCACCCACTCACCGGGACCGGCGTCGTCGCGCGCGGCGGCGCGGGACGGCGGCGGCTGGGAGGAGCGCTCGAAGCGCTCGCGCGGACCGCGCGCATCGAAGCGCTCGCTTCGCTCGAACCGCTCGCTTCGCTCGAAGCGCGGAGCGCGATCTTTGTGGCTGCCACTGCGCGCCGGCTCGGGCAAGACGGGCGTCACGTCCCTCGGCTCGCCCGTCGCGCGGCGCACGTGGATGATGAGCTGAGCCAGCGCCCGCTCGGCGAGCCCCGCTTCCACGATGCGCGCCACCTGCTTCTGCACGCGCTCCGGCACCTCCCGCTCTTCAGCGGTGGTCAGCTCGGACAGCCAGCGCTCGTCTTGCGCTTGACGAATCGCGGCCGCCGTCGGGATCGGGTCGATGCGGTACTGCACCCGCGCCCGCTGCAAGAGCGAGGTGGCACGGCGCAGACCGGGCGGCGCCACCAACATCGCGCTCACGCCCTTTCTGCCCGCGCGTCCGGTGCGGCCGCTGCGGTGGGTGTACGTGTCCGGATCGGTCGGCGGATCTACCTGGATCACACGGGTGATATCCTGCACGTCGATGCCGCGCGCCGCCACGTCCGTGGCGATGAGGGCGCGCGTGTCGCCCCGCTTGAAGGCGGAGAGCGCGCGGTTACGCTGATCCTGGCTCATCTCACCCGAGAGCGAGCCGGAGGCGAAGCCGGCCTGCTGCAGCTCCAGCGCGATCTCCGAGACGTCCGCGCGGGTGCGAGCGAACACCAGCGTCTGCTCGTCCGGATCGCGGAGCAGTAAGTTGATCAGAGCGTCCACACGCTCGGCGGGGCGGACCAAGTAAATGATGTGATCGATGTCTTGGTTGGCGCTGCCGAGCGGCGTGCCCTCGATGCGCTTGGGATTGTCCTGCACGCGGTCGGCCAGAGCCGCCACGTCCCGCGCGAAGGTAGCCGACACCAAGTGCGTGCGGTGACCAGGCGGAGCCTTGGCCAGGATCGCCTCGAGCTCGTCGCGGAAGCCCAGATCCAGCATGCGATCGGCTTCATCCAGCACCACCGCCGCGACGTCGCTTGCCTCGATCGAGCCGCGCTCCAAGTGATCCAGCAAGCGCCCGGGCGTGCCCACCACGATGTTCGGGTTCTGCGCCAGCGAGCGGTGCTCGTCGCGGTAGGAGGAGCCGCCGATCACGGACGCGATCCGCACCTGCTTGGGCGCGTACAGCCACGTCAGCTCGTCGTTCACCTGCTTGGCCAGCTCCCGCGTGGGCACGATCACGAGCGCTTGGGGCCGCGCGACTGGCGAGCGCTCGAGCTTGCCCGTAACCGCGCTGCGCAGCACGAAGCCGATCGCCAGCGTCTTGCCGGAGCCGGTTTGCGAGCTGATGCGCAAGTCCCGCTCGGCGAGCTCGGGATCCAACACCGAGAGCTGCACTGGCGTGAGCGTCGTGTATCCCTTCTTGGCGAGAGCGGAGGAGAGCTCGGGTCCGAGCGCTTCGGTGAAGTCAGGTGCAGGGGTGGACGAAGGCGCGATCTCGGACATTGCGGGGCGCGGCTTGCAGCGGTGGATGAGCGCGACCCGACAGCAGGTCGGGGTCGTGGTCGCTGGGGCGCGGGCGCGTTGTAGCAGGGTGCTGGCGCTCGGCACGTCTGAATTGTTGCTATCGACGCAACAATTCCAGCCAGAGCGGCAGTCTTGTAGCCGGCGCCCGAACGCTTATCTTCACGAGCATGACCGCTCCTCAACGCCTGCCCGTGGTTTTCGTGCCTCACGGAGGCGGCCCCTGGCCGTTCGTGCGCACCGGAATTGGGACTGAAGCCGAGCAGGCGGAGCTGGCTAGCTACCTGCGCGGCGTGAGCCAGCTGCCGCCCGTCCCGCCGCGAGCGCTGCTCGTGATCTCGGCGCACTGGGAGGAGACGCGACCCACGGTCACGACCAGCGCCGCGCCGCCGCTGCTGTTCGACTACTACGGTTTCCCCGCCGAGTCGTACCAGCTGACTTGGCCCGCGCCGGGTGACGCGGGGCTCGCGGCTCGCGTGCGGCAGCTGCTCGGCGCCGCCGGCTTCGACAGCGGTGAAGACGCCGAGCGCGGCTTCGATCACGGCACCTTCGTGCCGCTGAAGCTGGCCTACCCCGAGGCGCGCGTGCCCACCGTTCAGCTGTCGCTCAAGCGGGGGCTGGATCCTGCCGAGCACCTCGCGTTCGGGCGCGCGCTTTTGCCGCTGCGAGACGAAGGCGTGTTCATCATCGGCAGCGGCATGACGTACCACAACCTGCGCGCGTTCGGTGGCCAGGGCCGGCCTGCCGCTAGCGCCTTCGACGCCTGGCTGCGCGAAACGATGGCGCTCGCGCCGGCGGAGCGCGACGCGCGGCTTGCGCGCTGGACTGAAGCGCCGCTGGCGCGCTCCGCCCATCCGCGTGAAGAGCACCTGCTGCCG
>JAEYOT010000741.1 GCA_023411445.1 Pseudomonadota bacterium | reverse complement strand
CAAGAGTCGGACATCGAGGAGCTGCGCCGCGTCGCGCTGGCGCTGCACGCGCAGCTGCAGCAGACGATCCGCCAGCTCAAGCGCAAGTGCGACCAGCTGGCGTTCTACACCGGCAACAAGGCCGAGCTGCAGCAGACCCTGGCGCTGATCGAAACGCTGACCAAGCAGCAGGCGGCGGTGGCCGCGAGCGTTCCGAAGAACGGCGCCAAGAAGGCCCCCAAGCCACGCGAAAAATTGGGCTGAACGGGGCAACCGGGCCTGCCACACGTGGAAGTGATTTTCGACCTGGATGCCGCGGACAAGGCGTGTCCGAGCTGCGGCGGCCACCTTCAGCCGATGGCAGGGCAGTTCGAGGAGTCGGAGCTCGTCGACTTCGTCGAAGTCAGCTATCGCGTCGTCCAAGTCAAGCAGCAGAAATATGTCTGTCGCTGCGGCGGCTGCGTCGAGACGGCACCAGGGCCAGAGCGAGCCATCCGCGGCGGACGCTACTCGCTCGCGTTCGCGATCAAGGTCGCGCTCGACAAGTACCTCGACCATATCCCGCTCGCGCGGCAAGAGAGGATTCTGCGCCGTCACGGCCTCGAGGTGAAGACGCAAACGCTCTGGGATCAGCTCTCCGCGCTCGGTCAACGTCTCGCACCAATCGAAGCCGCGCTGTTCGCACATGCACTTACGGCTCCTGTGATCGGGCTCGACCAGACGAGTTGGCCAAAGCTTGAGCCCGGCGCCACCAAGCCTTGGCAGATGTGGTGTATCACCGCTCCGGACGTCGTCTGTCATCGCATCAAGGACGACAAGGGCGCTGCGACGTTCAAAGAGCTGGTCGGCAACTACGTAGGCGTCATCGTCTGCGACGCGCTCAAAACCCACGAGGCGGGAGCCCGGGATGGGCCAGGCATCCTGCTCGCCGGTTGCTGGGCGCATGTTTATCGAAAGTTCGAGGAAGCCGAGCCCGATCACCCGGAGGCCAATCTGGCACTCGGGTGGATAGGCGAGCTCTACGCCATCGATGAGCGCGCTGGGGACCTCGAGACGAAAGCGGCTCTGCGTCGCACGGAGTCCGCCGACGTACTCGCGAAGTTCAAAACGTGGCTCTGGAGCCAAGCCGTGCTCAAGACGCTTTCGATCGGCAAGGCTGCCGCGTACGCCATCGCAAACTGGGACCGCCTCACGCGCTTCCTCGAAACTCCTCTCGTGCCACTCGACAACAATGGAACCGAACGTGCGATCAGAGGTCCTGTCGTAGGTCGGAAAAACCACTACGGTTCGAAGTCGCGACGTGGAACCGAAGTTGCCGCGACCCTCTACACGCTTGTCGAGACCGCCAAGCTGCACCACGTCGATCCGACCAAGTACCTGACCGAAGCCGTGCGCGCCTCCGATAGGGGCGAAGTGCTGTTCCCCTGGCAGATGCCGACCGCGTAGCCGCGGCGCGCCTACTACGCGCGGTTGCCGGAATCACGACGGGGCGTGGCGAGAAGTAACTCTGCAACCTGCAGGGCGAAGCGTTGGCAGAGCATCTGCGAACGCTCGCGGAGCGCGCGTCGTTCCACGTCATGTGGTCGCGCTTTCTCGAGCGCGAGCCACGAAGCCTCGACGGTGTGCTCGAGCGGCTGGCCCAGCATGTTCGCGACGTGGCGAACGGCTCCTTCAGCGGCTCAAACCTCCGGCCTCGTCCTAAGCAGGGACTTGACAAAATAATTTGTCAAAGCATGCTGGGGGCATGCTCGAGGTAGACGTCCTTGAACGCCCGGAGACCGCCGCGCTGGCGCTCGACCCAATAAAGTCTCGCATTTTAGAGCAGTTAGCTACGCCCGGCTCGGCCGCGTCACTGGCCGGGCCGCTCGGCTTGCCCCGGCAAAAGGTGAACTACCACCTGCGGGCGCTCGAGCAGCACGGTCTGGTCGAGCCGGTCGAGGCCCGGCAATGGGGCGGCATCACCGAACGGCGCGTCGTGGCCTCGGCCGCGTCTTACGAGGTCTCTCCGGCCGCCCGCGGGCCGCTGGGCGCGGACCCGGCCCAGAGCCGCGATCGCCTCTCAGCGAGCTACCTGATAGCGCTGGCGGCGCGCACGGTGCGCGAGGTGGGCGCGCTGTGGCGCAAGGCGCGCCAATCCGAAAAGCGGCTGGCCACGCTGTCGCTCGACCTGACGATCGCGTTCCAGTCACCGGCCGAGCGCGCCGCGTTCACCGACGACCTGGCGCGGGCCGTCTCGACGTTGGCCGCGCGCTACCACGAGCCGCACTGCACCGGCGCGCGGCCGCACCGGCTGGTGGTCGCTTCGTATCCCGCCCCCAACGACAGCCAAGACTGAAGGAAACACCGACATGCCGATCAAGAAGGACGCATCTGGAAAGCGCTGGGTCGAGATGGAGCTCATCGTACCGGGCACACCCGAGCAGGTGTGGCAGGCGCTCGCGACCGGCCCCGGCAACACCGGCTGGTTCGCCAAGACCGAGATCGACGGCCGAGTCGGCGGCGTCGTGCGCTTCGATTTCGGCGACGGCTCCAGCAGCGTGGGTGAGGTCACCGAGTGGGCTCCCCCGCAGCGCTTCTGCTACGTCGAACGCGACTGGGACGAGGACGCGCCGCCGATCGCGACCGAGATCACCATCACCGCGCGCTCGGGCGGCCGCTGCGTCGTGCGCATGGTTCACTCGCTGTTCACCTCTTCCGACGCCTGGGACGATCAGGTCGAAGGCTTCGAGGGCGGCTGGCCAGGCTTGTTTCAGGTACTGCGGGTGTACCTGGCGCATTTCGCGGGCCAAGATTGCGAGTGCTTTTGGGTGATGCAGCAAGCCAAGCTCGACGACCTGAGCGCCTGGCAAAGACTCACCGAGCTGGTGGGGTTGACCGGCGCGAGTGTCGGAGAGCAGCGCAGCGGAGCGTTCGGCGGCGAGCGTTGGTCGGGGGTCGTGGAACACCTGTACCAAGACGCCAAGCAGCGCTACTACCTTGTGCGGCTCCTCGAGCCGGGGCCGGGCATCGCGCTGCTCGGCACCTACTCATCGGGCGAGACGATGCGCGTGAGCTTGAGCCGTTACTTCTACGGCGACGACGCGCAGGCTCGGGCCGCGCGGAGCGAGCCGGCGCTGCGCGCGTGGCTCGCGAGCGCGTTCTAAGCCTTCCGGCACCAAAAACCGCCGATACGAAGATTACGTCGACCGGCATCCGCGGGGCCGTCGCGGCTGGTGGCGTTTGGATGACCTATCCCCACGCCCTGTCCGCCCGACGGTCAGCTGTGTCTGCCCAATTGCCGCAATACGCCCGTGCAGACTCTGGGGCGCGCAGGCGAAGCCGAGCACCCGCGAGTTGGGGCAGCCCGACTAGACTGCGAGCCAGCGCCGCCTGCTCGGATGGCGGTACGGCGGCACAATTCCTCAAATAGGAAACATGGGCACTCTGGGCACCCAGCCCGCACAGTATGGACCGAGATCCCCCTATGTCTTCGAGCCCGATTGAGTCCTCCGCTTCCCTCATCCCCTTTATCGGGTCACGCCCGCTGGCGCGCGGAGCGATGGCTTTGGGCCTCGCCCTGAGCTTGAGCTGCAGCTCGGCTGACGATGATGGCAGCTCATCCCCCGGCAGCGCGGGTGGCAACGCAGGGGCATCCGGCTCGCTTGGTAACGGGGGCGGTGGAAGCGCCAGCGGCGGGTCCAGCGGGAGTGGCGGCGCGAGCGGGGCAACCAACAGCGCTGGCGCGAGCGGTCTGAACGGCGGAGGCGCCGCTGGGGGAGGCGGCTCGGGCGCCGCGGCCGGCTCGGCCGGCGCTGGTGGTTCGGACGCCGCAGCTGGCTCGGGCGGCTCGGGCGGCTCGGGCGGCGCTGGTGGTTCGGGCGGCGCGGGCGGCGGCGAAGTGAGGTCGAAGGGCTGCGGGCAGATGCGCACGCTTCAGGACGGTAGCCGCACCGTGCAGAGCGGCGGCACGGCGCGCACTTACACGCTGCGTGTTCCCGCCAACTACGACAACCAACGTGCGCATCGGCTCCTCCTCGCCTTCCACGGCGCGGGCGGTAGGAGCACCGACGTCGCTCCCTCCTACTTCTGGCACTGGGAGCTCTCGGAAGGCACCACCATCTTCGCAGCGCCCGACGCTGCGGGTGATCGGACCTGGAAGCCCGCTTCGGACACGCCAATGGTAGAGGCTCTCATCGAGCAACTCACGAACGACCTGTGCATCGACATGTCGCGCATCGTGAGCGAAGGCTTCAGCCACGGCGGGGCCTTCACCTGGACGCTGGCGTGCGCGCTGCCAGGCGTGTTCCAGGCGGCCGTCGTTCACTCGGGTGGCGGGCTCGCGCTGCCGAAGACCTGCGAGCCGATTCCCTTCTGGTCGGCGCTCGGGACGGACGGGAGCGGTCAAGACATGAGCAGCGACGCCTTCGCCAGGTTCAATGGCTGCACGGTAGAGAGCTTGCCGCTTGCGCCCAAGGGCGGCCACGCGTGCACGAACTACAAGAATTGCTCACCGGGCCACCCGACGCGTTGGTGCGACTACGACGCTGGTCACACGCCGTCCGCGGTCGACTCCGGCCAAACTAAGTCGTGGGTTCCGCAAGAGGTCTGGACCTTCCTCACCAGCCTCTGAGCGTCGCGCCTCTTCGTCCTCGGCGCCTGAGCCGAGGACGCTCGCCTCAACGAAGGTACGGGCTCAGGGCCTCGAACCACACCTCGGC
>JAEYOT010000722.1 GCA_023411445.1 Pseudomonadota bacterium | reverse complement strand
AGAGACGGCCGCGCGCCGCGTCGTCGATCCGTTCTGCGGTAAGGGCACGGTGCTGGCCGTGGCCAACGCCCTCGGGCTCGACGCGCTGGGCATCGAGCTGTCGGCCAAGCGCTGCCGCGCGGCGCGCAAGCTCAGCGTAGCAGCGCCGACCCACTAACGTTTACTCGCGGCAGACCGCCTTCGTGAGGTACGGCTTCTGCTCCGAGGTCGACTGGTTGGCGATGCCCAGGTACGCACGGCACTGCTCGTCCGTCTCGCAGCCGATGAACTTGCAGTAGCCCTTGTCGCAAACTTGGAACTTGCCGCACGACCCGTCGTTCTCGCACGGGATCTTGCAGGTATTCACGCCAGCCTCGACCTCGCTGGGCAAGCACTTGAACAGGCGCGGGTCATCACCGCTGCTCGGGGTCTCGCCGACGCCTTCTTGGCCACGCGCCGCCGCGAGGATGCACTCCTTGTCGTCCTGGCAGCCGACGTACACGCAGTCACCGCCGTCGCACTTTTCGAACAAGCCGCACTCTTCGTCCACCTTGCACGGCTTGTGGCAGAAGCCCTTCTCGCACGTCTCGTCTTCCTCCTCGTCGCAGTCCTCGTCGCCCAGGCACTGCACGCAGCGGCCGCCGTCACACAGCGGCGCCGCCGCGCTGCAATCCGCCGGGGTTTCGCAGGAGGCGTTCTGGACGCACACCTCGTTCTCACAGCGCAGCAGGCAAAGATCCTCGCAGTCGGGATCCGTGCAGATCTCCGCGCCCGCCACGTAGTCCGGATTGGCGCAGTTGCAGATGCGATTGCTGCAGGTCGCGGTGGCGTTGTAGCTGTAATAGACGCAGTCCGTGTCCTCGTCGCAGGCACTCGAGCTGCGCGTGCAGAGGCCGGTGTCCAGATCGCACACGTCGTGACACTCTTCGGCGTCGATACAGCTCCCGCTGCCCGGCGAGCTGCAGATGCCGGGGCTACAGGTGCCGCCGCCCGCGCAGACGCCGGTCGCGGTGCAGTTGGTCGCCGTGCAGCCCGGCAAGGTGGGTGTGCAGATCTCCTCACGGTTCTTGCACTTGCTCGGCGCCTTGAGCGGCCGATCACCGCAACAGTCCACGTCCTCCGAGCACTCGACGCGATCACAGTGCTTGGCGCTCACGTCGATGTCGAACTCGTTTTTGGCGCAGATGTTGTTCAAGCAGGCCAGACCGCTGTCGCAGTCGTTTCGCGCCATGCAGCGCTCGCCGCGCTTTCCGCGCGTTTCAGGCTGCACTTTTTGCGCTTTGTCGGACTCACAGCCGACGAAAGCGAATGACAAAGCCAAGATCGCCAAACCAATAAGTGAACGTACTCCCATCACGAGCTCCTTCCGAGTTGAGCCAGTCCGCACAATCCCGAGCCTTCAAACTTAGACCGATTTGCCCGCCGCTTGGTACAAACTCCGCGTCCGGCCGATTTTGCCCACGCGGAAACGACGCCGTACGGGGCTTCCGCTCCTCGGCCTCCGCGACTACCCTGTGCGTTAACTCGTGGAAGAGACGACCAACTCCGAACGCAGGCGCCTCGGCCGACGTTTCGTCGTGGAGCGCGAGGTAGGTAGAGGTGGGGTCGGCATCGTCTACCGCGCGTTCGACTTGAAGACGGAGCGCACCGTCGCCCTCAAGGTGATCGCCGCCGACGCAGGCGTCGCGCCGGAGGAAGAGCAGCGCCTGATGCGTGAGGGCCAGCTGCTGGCCAACTTGGATCACCCCGGCATCGTCAAGACGGTCGCGTTCGGCGTCCTGGAAGATAGCGGGCTGCCGTACGTTGCCATGGAATGGCTGGACGGCGAGGACCTAGCGCAGAGGCAACGCCGCGATCCGCTCACGATCCAGCAAGCGACGGATCTGTGCATCAAGGTGGGTGAAGCGCTGGCCGCGGCGCACGACGCCGGCGTGTTTCATAGCGACATCAAGCCTGGCAACGTCTTCTTGTGCCGCTCGACGGAGTCCTTCGGCTCGCTCGAGAACGTCGCGCCCAAGATCGTGGACTTCGGCGTGGCCGCCAAGAGCGATATCCGCATCACGCGCTCGGGGGACGTGGTGGGCACGCCCGCGTACATGGCCCCTGAGCAGGCGCGCGGCGACGCGCCCATCGACGCGCGCAGCGACATCTACTCGCTGGGCGCGACGCTGTTCGAGCTGATCGCCGGCCGGCCGCCGCACGTCGGCCCCACCGTGATCGCGACCTTGGCGCGCCTCGTCACCACCAGCGCGCCGCGCCTCTCGGAGCTGCGCCGCGACACGCCACCCATGCTCGAAGCCTTGGTCTCGCGCATGCTGGAGACCGATCCCGCCGCGCGGCCTGCCAGCATGGCAGAGGTGGTGGAGCTGTTGAATGAAGCGTCGCGCGACGGGCTGCGTCAGAGCTGGATGGATCCGGTGGAGTCGGTGCGCTCCTCCCGGCTGGGCTGGAGCGGATCACGCCTGGTCACCTCGATCGTGGCCATCCGCTTCGGCACCGGCTCGGCGCGCGAGCGCTCGCTCGAGCAGCTGCGCGCGCGCGGAGCGGACG
>JAEYOT010000586.1 GCA_023411445.1 Pseudomonadota bacterium | reverse complement strand
CGCTGCGCCCGGCCCCGCTTCAGGCCGGCACACCGCGCGCCCCAGCGGCAGCATGCCCGGCACCAGCGCGGGCTACTACGAGTACCTCCCCCCTCACTACGGCAACGGCGCGCTCTACCCGCTGCTCGTCTTCCGCCACGGAGTCGGCGAGAACGGCAACGGCACGAGCGAGCTGGACAGAGTGCTGAAGAACGGCCCGCCCAAGCTGATCGAGGCCGACCAGTGGCCGGAGTCGCGCAGCTTCGTGGTGCTCTCCGTGCAGCACACCGGCAGCGGCTGCCCCACCTCGCAAGAGCTGGACGACTTTTTCAGCTTCGCTCTGGAAAACTACGACATCGACCCGAAGCGCGTGTACCTCACCGGCCTCAGCTGCGGCGCGATCGGCAGCTGGAGCTACCTGGGCGACCACTTGAACGACACGGTGGCAGCCGCCGTGCTGGTCTGCGGCGATGCCCGCAGCGCCTTCGCCAAGGCCGAGTGTGACCTCGGCAAGGTGCCGATCTGGGCCTTCCACGGCGACGACGATCAGACAGTCACTTTGGACAAGGCCGAGGTGCCGATCACCGCGCTGAAGGAGTGCACGGACCCCGCGCCGGTCGATCTGAAGCTCACCATCTATCCCGGCGTCGGCCACGACTCTTGGACGCAGACTTACAACCTGAGCAACCCCGACAATGACATCTACGCTTGGCTCATGTCGCACACCAATCCATGAATGGGCGCGGCCCTTGCCGCGTCGAGCCATGGATTGACGCAGCGAGCCGAGGCGTCATTCACGCGAGAGCGTGACACGATATGACGTAAGGGTGATGGTCGAGCGAACGCGCGCGCTGCACGCTGAGACACGTGAAGCTCCGTCCGATCGCCAGCTACGCGCGTGACATTCGTCCTTTGCTCGAGCGCGCGCATTTCGCGCCTGCACGCTCTCGGCTGTGGTGGCTGCCCGCCCACTTGGCCGTGCTGAGCACGGGCACGCTGCTCGTGTCGAGCAGGGCGCTGCCGTGGCTCGCCTGGCCGCTGGTGTCGCTGCTGATGGGCTTCAGCTTCGCCGGCCTCACGTTCTTGGGCCACGAGCTTTTGCACGGCGCGGTGGTGCGGAGCAAAACCTGGCGCCGCCTGCTCGGCTGGATCGGGTTCCTGCCGTTCGCGGTGTCGCCGCGGCTGTGGGAGGCGTGGCACAACCGCGTCCACCACCACCACAGCAATCACCCGAGCCGCGATCCGGATGCGTACCCGACGCTGCGGGAATACCAGGAAAATACGCTGGTTCGCGTCGCGACGGAGTGGGGCCCGGGACGGCGTCGCCTGCGCGGCGCGCTCAGCCTGCTGGTGGGCTTCTCCACGCAGAGCTTGCACATGCTTTTGGACGCGCGGCGCCGCGGCTGGCTCAGCCGCGCTGAGCACGCGCGCGCCCTCGCGGAGACGCTCGCGGGCGTCGCGCTGTGGGTCGCGCTGGCGCTGCTGCTCGGTCCCGTCGCCTTCGTGTTCGCGTACGCGCTGCCGCTCTTGGTCGCCAACGCGGTCGTGATGGGCTTCATCCTCACCAACCACACGCTGAGCCCACACACGGAAGTCAACGACCCGCTGGTCAACTCACTCAGCGTCACCGGCCCAGCCTGGTTCGAGTGGCTCACGCTGGGCTTCGGCTACCACGTCGAGCACCACCTGTTCCCGGCCATGAGCGCGCGCCACGCGCCGGCCGTCCGCGCGATCTTGCGCCAGCGCTGGCCGGGGCGCTATCAGTCGCTGTCACTGCCGCGCGCGCTCCGCGCCTTGCACCGCTCGGCGCGCGTCTACGAGAGCCCCACCGTGCTGGTGGATCCGAAGACCGGCGCGCGCTGGCAAACCCTCACGCCCGCCATCGGCGCGGCAGACCTGGCTTAGGAGCCGCCTCGGCGCCTACTCCGAGCGGCGGCGGATGCGCTTCCGCTTGATCACTTCGTCCGGCAAGATCTGCAAGATTTCGTTGGTCGTTGCGTCGCGCAGGCGCGCTTGACGAAGCAGCTTGCCGGAGCTGAACAGGCCACCCTCTTCGAACAAGAAGCGCACCTCACGTTTTTGCCCCGCGTGCGTCGCAGCGCGACCGGCGTCGCTGTCTACGTCCGTCTGCCACTGACCAAGGTTGGCCGGCAGCGGCTCCAGCACACCGATGCGCTCTTCTTTCAGCCCCGGGAACAGCCCGAAGGCGATGAGCAAGAGGTAGATGGCACCGCCAGCGGCAGCTACACCGAGCAGGAATAAGTAGAACACGGCCCCTGAATTGTAGCGCTCTTACCCAGTGGTCTACAGCTCGACGCCGGCAAAATGATCGGCCGTCCGCTCCGAGCGAAACCATGGCGGCCGCGACAGGCCTTCTGTCTGGTCAGGAGCGCTGCGCAGCGGCGCCGCCGTCACCGGGGCTCGCGAAGTCCGCCGTGCGTGCTTCGGCCTGCGCCACGGCTTCCGGGATGAGCTCGACCGGAATCCCGCGCACGTACACCTGCCAGGGCGATCGACGCACCATCGCATCGCACACACTGACGTACCAGGATGCGATCGGGTTATCGATCCGGCTACGCCAGTACAGCTCGGCGTGATGGCGGATCAGGACGTCCCAGATGTCGCGCCCGATGCCTTCACCTTGCGCTTCGGGCAGCACCGCGAACTTGCTCAGGTAGGGTGCCGGATAGGCTTGGTGCACGATGGCGGCGCCGCGATACGAGGGATCCACGTAGACGGCGAGCGGCGGCACATCGAAGAAGCTGGCAGAGAGCTCTTTGCCGAACGCCGTCTCCAGCAAGCGCTTCAGCCGCGGAACGTCCAGCGTGGCGTAGCTCTCGTGGCGCTCGACGGCGCTGCCGCGCTTGATCAGCGTGCCTGCGCCCTTCACGGTGAAGAGCTCTTTCAGCAGGTTGAGCGGTGACGTGATGCTGATGAGGAGCGGCGTCGGCTCCGCCAGCTCGATCAGGCGGTCACTCGAGGTGAGCAGCTCCGTGTCGCGCTTGGACAGGGTGCCGGGCGCGATGCGTGCTCGATCGGTCGTCAGGTTGATGATGGAGATGCGACCCTCCGCCACGCTCAACTGAGCGTCCGCGCGCTTCCCAGCGAGCGGACGAAAGCCGCCGCGGCGTCGGAGCAGCGCTAGCTTGCGAGTGCCGAGCTGGCGCGACAAGCTCGCGAGCTGCACCAAGCGTTGCTCGAGCGTCTCCGCCTCGTCCTTACGGAAGTGCAGCACGGGGATGCGCTCACGGCGCAGCTCGTCACGCACCGCGTCCACCAAGCCCGGCTCGGACATTTCGTGCGGGCTCGGCGACAGGGAGGACGCTGGCAAGCGCTTGCACAGCCGCTCCGAGCTGGTCGCGCCCGTGTCCGGATCGAACAAGCCGAGCACCACTGTGGTGTACAAACCCAAGTCAGCGAGGAAGCGCAGCTGCTCCACGATCGAGCCGAGCGCCGAGCGCACCACAGGCCCGCCCGGGACGATCACCGCGAAGCTCTCTTTCGGGAGCTGGTGAAACATCCGCAGGTAGAACTCAGCCTCGGAGCGGCGTCCGACGCTTTCCAGAAAGGTGAGCACCGCTTCGGCAGCGGCAGATCGAGGAGCAGGAGCGACCACTCTGTTATTACGGCTATGGCGCGGCCCGACGGCTGGCGCGACGGAGGGGCCGAACTACTGAAGCGTCCGCGTCACGAATGCAACCAAATCCGCATGCGGCTCCGCGGCGCTGGTGCCGGACGGCAGCGCGCGGACGTACCACACCACCTTCCACGCCGTGGTAGCGCCGGGGGCGATGGCCACGTAGGCGCCCTGGTTCTCGATCTCCGCGTAGTCGTGGTGCTCGTTGACGTAGATCTCGACCTCGGCCTCGCCCGGCGCAGCCTGAGACGCCGGGAGGTCCGTGAACTGTTTGATGAGGATGTACTGCCCGAGGGCGTAGGCCAGGTAGCCACCGGCGCCGCCGTCAGCGAACAGCTTGCCCTCCCCTTCCGTGGCGCTCGGACGGCACCAGGTATGACCGTGAGCGTCCTGGAAGGCGAGCGGTTTGTCGCCGAACGGCGCGCCGCCGCTAGGCCAGAACGCGAGCCCGTCCGCGGGCATGCGCGTGATCTCCCAGGGCGCCCAGCTCACCGGCTCGCTGCCGATGTTCGTCATCGCGTAGGTGAGCTCCAGCGCCTCGCGCGTCAGGTCCGCGCGAAGCGTCTTGGTCACGCGCAGCTGCGTGCCCTCGTGCGGCTTGCTCACCAGCGTGATGCTGCCAGCCGGATCGATGGTGACCTCGTAGGGTTCGGTGTCCAACTCGGGTGGCGGCGGCCATTCCCACCGCTGTGGGCTGGGCCAGAAGGTGGAGCCGAACGCATCCTCGAAGTTGGCCGCGCCCGTGGACGTGAGCAGCTCTTGCTCGGCGTAGCGCAGCGAGGTGATCCGACCACCATGCTCGGGAGTCACCGTGAGCCGTGTCGAGCCGAGCTCGAGCACCAGCTTGCCATCACCGCGATCGATCGGGCCCTTCAGCGTCACCATGTTTTGGGCGCCTCCCGTACCACCATTTCCGCCCGACATGGCGCCCGCCTGACCGGCAAGCGAGGTCCCTCCGCCCGCCGCTCCAACGGGCCCTGCGGAGCCGCCCACACCACCCGGGGCGGGTCCGGGGAGCCCGCCGCTCGGCGGGGATTGCGCTTCACCGCAAGCCAAGAGCCAGAAAACGGCAGCGTGGGGCCGGAGGCGGTACCACATCGGGTGCAGCGTACGCCTCGCCCCCAATGTAAAGACGCGTGCCCAACGCGCTCGCTATACTGCGGGCCGATGCAGGTCGGTTTGCTCACGCCGCCGGGCGTGCTGAGGGATTTCGTGGCGCGGGCGCTCGCGCCGGCCGGTCACGAGCTGGTGACGGCACCCGAGCCCACGGCGCTGCGCGAGCTGCTCGGCGCAGCACCCGAGGTCGTGCTGTTCGCTCCAGCAGTCGCGGGAGCGCGCGGCGCCGCCGCGCTGGCGCTCGCGAAGGACGCGGGGCTCGCTCCGAGCCGCAGTATCTACCTGGGCTTGGACGGCAAGGACTGCAGCCAGGCGCTCGAAGGTGGCTTCACTCGCGCGCTGGCGATTCCTTTTCAAGGACGAGAGCTCTTGGCCGCCGTGGAGGCTGCCGCCAAAAGCGCGCTGACCGTCTTGCTGGTAGACGACAGCGATCTGATCCACCGCCACACCAAGCCCATCCTGCAAGCGGAAGGCTACGAGGTGGTGGAAGCGTGGGACGGTGAGCAAGCGCTGGCACTCGCGGCCGAGCGCCGCTTCGACTTGGTCTTGACGGACGTGGAGATGCCCAAGCTGGACGGCTGGGAGCTGTGCCGACGCCTGAAGCAAGCTCCGAGCACCGCGCACGTCCCAGTCGTGATCTGCACCTCGCTCGGCCAAGCCAGCGACCTGGAGCGAGGCTTCGACCTGGGCGCTGACGACTACCTGGTCAAGCCGGTGGTGCCGGAAGAGCTGGTCAGTCGCCTGCAAACGCTCCTCGCCAGCAAGATGCTGAGCGAGCGGGAGCGCCTGCTGGTGGTGGATGACTCGGCGGCCATCCGGCACTTGGTGTCCGACTGCCTCAAGCGCCAAGGCTTTCAAGTGACCACGGCGGTGGACGGGCAGGACGGCTTGGACAAGGCGCTCGCCGGCAAGCCCGAGCTCATCCTCACGGACTACGACATGCCCCGCATGACCGGCTTCGAGCTGGTCGTCGCGCTGCGTCGCAACGAGCAGACGCGAGACATTCCGGTCGTGATGCTCACCGCGCGCGACACCAAGCGCGATCAGGCGCAGATGCGCGCCGCGGGCTTGAACAGCTACTTGGTCAAGCCGTTCGGTACGGACAAATGCATCGCGCTGGTGGAGCGGGTGCTCGCCGAGCGCCGGCTGGCTCGCTACAAGGAGGCCTCCCGCCTGTACACCAGCCAGGGCGCCGTGGAGGCGGCGGAGGCGCTGGCGCGCAGCGGCTCGCTCGCGGACGTGCGCGCCAAGGAAGTGGATGCCACGCTGCTGTTCAGCGACATCTCCGGCTTCACCAACATGAGCTCGAAGATGAAGCCGGCCGAGGTGGTAGCGATCCTCAACGAGTCCTTCGATGCGCTCTGCATCCAGATCCGCGAGTATGGCGGAGACATCGACAAGTTCATCGGCGACGCGATCATGGCCGTGTTCGAAGATCGCCCCGAGCTGACTGAGCCGCACACGCTGCGAGCCACGCGCGCCGCCTGGGCCATGCAGAAGGCCCTGCAGGACTACAACGCCCGGCGCAACGATGGGCACCCACTCGTGATGCGCATTGGGCTCAACGCCGGCACGGTCGTGCGCGGGGACATCGGCTCGCGCTTCGTGCGCCGCGACTACACCTGCATCGGGGATGTGGTCAATCGCGCGCAACGCCACGAAGCCAAAGCGCCGCTCGGCGGCGTGCTGCTCAGCGCGGACCTGTACGAGCGCGTGAAGGACGACGTGGAGGTCGAGGAAATGACCGGCATCACGCTGAAGGGAATCGACCACCCGGTGAGCGCGTTCGTGCTCCAGGGCTTCAAGTAGCCGAAAAGTTGGCACTTTTGCCCCAGCCCTCGTCACAGCCGCCACTTTTTTAACCCCTGCCCGGCTAGGGGTTACATTCGCGCACATGAAACGCCCCATCGCCGTCCTCCTCGGATTCGCCGCGCTCGCCACGGGCGCGGTCGCGGTCGCAGAAGCCGAAGACGCGCTGCTCAAGCGCTACCCGTACGACCCCGCGTGCGCGTGGGGCCGCATCGGCAACGGCAAGGGCATGGTCGTGCGCTGCATCTCGGAAGAAGAGGCCAAAGCGCTGCGCGCCACGCCCGCCGCGACGCCCGGCAAGCCCTCTGGCGGCGTGAGCTCCAGCAAGCCCAGCGCGGACGCGCCCACCGCGCCCACTTCCACCACGCCGGACACCACGGAGGCCCCCAGCGAGAGCGAGCCGAGCACGGACGCGAGCGCGGAGGCACAGCTCGAGGTCACGGTCGGCCCCGTCACCGCCGACGAGGGCACGCTGGGTGTGGGCAAGCTGGGTGCCCCCAAGGACCGCTACGCGGCCTGCGTGCAGAAAAACGGCGGGCTGAGCGGGAAGACCGGCGAGGTCTCCGTGCGCTTCCTGGTGCGCGGCAAGGGCATCGCCGAGGGCGTGAGCGTGTCCAAGCGCACGAACATCAGCAAGGAAGCCGCGCAGTGCGTGGCAGACGTGGTGGATCGGCGCCGGGTCGGCACGCCGGAGTCGCCCATGGTCGGCGCGACCTTGCTGGTGAAGTTCACGAAAGTCGATAAGCTCGAAAAGTGAGCCGTGTTCGGGTCCTGGTCACGGACGACTCCGCGTTCATGCGGCAGGTCGTGACGCGGGCGCTCGAGAGTGATGCTCGCTTCGAGGTCGTAGGTACAGCGGCCAGCGGGGAGGAGGCGCTCGACCAGTGCCGCGCGCTGCGACCGGACGTGGTGACGATGGACTTCAACATGCCAGGCATGAACGGCGCGCAGACGACGCGCGCCCTCCTGGCGGAGCGAGCGGTGCCGGTGGTGATGCTCAGCGCCCACACCACCGATGGCGCCAAGGAGACGCTGCAAGCTCTGGGCGCCGGCGCCGTCGATTTCGTGACCAAGCCGAGCGGCGAGGTCAGCGCGCACCTGGGAGACGCCAAGCAGCAGCTGATCGACAAGCTGCTCATCGCCGCTTCCGCCAACGTCTCCGTGCTGACCGCGCGCGAGCCCGCGGAGGAGCCGCCGCTCGCTGTCGCAGCTCCGGCGCGACGCCGCACGCCGACGGCGCCCGGACAGCATCGGCTGATCGTCGTGGCCAGCTCCACGGGCGGACCGCAAGCACTGCTGCGGCTCGTGCCCCAGCTGAAGCTGCCGCTGCGAGCCGCGCTGGTGTTGGTGCAGCACATGCCGGATGGCTTCACGGCCGCCCTCGCCGAGCAGCTCAGCGAAGCCGCCGGCTTTGTGGTGCGCGAAGCCGGCGCCGGTGACGCGGCAGAGGCGGGCGGCGCCTTCCTGGCGCCGGGCGGCAGCCACCTTTTGCTGGACCGCGCCGGGCGCTTTCAGCTCCGCCTGGACGCGCCCGTCCACGGCGTACGCCCGGCGGCCGATCCCACGCTCATTTCGGCCGCGCAGAGCTTCGGGGCGCGCACCATCGGCGTGGTCTTGACCGGGATGGGCAAGGACGGCGCCAAGGGCCTGGCAGCGGTCAAGGCCGCCGGCGGCTCCACCCTGGCGCAAGACAAAGCTTCCAGCCTGGTGTACGGCATGCCCAAGGCCGCAGCGGAGCTCGGCGTCGTCGACACCGTCGCGCCGCTGGACCGCATGGCCGCCGTGATCAACCGTTGGTTGGAGCCGTGACCGAAACTTCCCGCACCGCGCTGTACGAAGAACGCATTCAGAAGCTCACCGCGGAGGTGGACGCTCTGGCGGCGCGCTCCGCGCGCATCGGCAACCTGCGCGGCGCCGCGTTCCTGGCGGCGGTAGGCGCGCTGATCTGGGGCACGGCGGCCAGCGGGGGCACGCCCTCGTTGCTGCTCGGCGGCGCCGCCATCGCCGGCTTCTTCTGGCTGGTGCGTGCACACGGCGCGCTCAGCTTGGAGGAGGCGTACGCGCAGCGGCTCTTGGCCGTGAACCAGCGCGCGCACCTGCGCGTCACGGGCCACTCGCGCGTGCTGCTCGACGACGGCGCGGACCTAACCGCGGAGCTTGCAGCCAAAGCTGCCACGCCAGCGCAGGCGCAGCGCGTGCGCACGCTGGCGGACGATCTGGATCTGTTCGGTCGCGCGTCCTTGTTTCAGCGCATCTCGGTGGCGCACACGCGCTTCGGTCGCTCCTCGCTGGGTGCGGCGCTGGTGGCCGAGCCGGATGTCGCGCAAATCCGCAAGCGGCAAGAGGCGGCACGCGCGCTCGCTCCGGAGCTGGAGCTGCGCCAGCGCATCGAGGCGCTGGCCAGCGCGCTCAGCAAGGGCAAGCAGGGCCCCACCGTGGCGGCCGCGCTGGATCCGGAGCCGCTGCTCGCCTGGGCCGAAGGTACGCCCAAGCTGTCGCGCAAGCCGGCGCTGGTGTGGGGCGCGCGCCTGCTCGCCCTGGCGAACCTCGCGGTCTTGGCCGCCGTGTGGGCGGACCTGGCGCCCGGCATCTACCTGCTCGCGCCGCTCACCTTGTCGTCTTTGCTACTGATGGCGGCGCGCAAGGACACGCACGAGGCGTTCGCGGCCGTGGCCACACGCGAAGGCGCGCTCTCGGGCTACGACAAGCTGCTCGACGCGATCGAGACGTCGACGTCGGACGCCGAGCTGCTGCGTGACCTGCGCGCCCAGCTGCGCGCGGGGGACGCCACGCCCTCGCGCGCGATGGCGCAGTTCCGCAGCGCCGTCGGTTACTTCGAGCTGCGCTACCAGGGCCTGCTCTATCCGTTCGCCAACCTATTCCTGCTCTGGGACATCCACTGCACCGTGCTGCTCGAGCGCTGGCGGGAGCGCTTCGGCAAGGCGGCGCGCGGCTGGTTCCACGTGCTGGGCGAGCTGGAGGGCCTGTCGTCGCTCGCCGGTCTGGCCTTCGACGAGCCCAGCTTCTGCTTCCCACAGTTGGTGGACGAGCCGCGCTTCTTGGCGGAAAATATCGCGCATCCGCTGATCCCGGCCAGCACGCGCGTCGGCAACGACGTGGAGCTGCCCGGTCCCAGCTCGGCCCTGCTCGTGACCGGCTCGAACATGTCGGGCAAGAGCACGCTGCTGCGCTCGATCGGGATCTCGTTCGCGCTGGCCTACGCGGGCGGCCCCGTCTGCGCTTCGCGCCTGGAGCTCGGCAGCGTGCGGCTCGCCACCAGCCTGCGCATTCGGGATTCGCTGGAAGAGGGCGTGAGCCACTTCTACGCCGAGCTGCAGAAGCTGAAGGCGGTGCTGGACGAGAGCCAAGGTCCCTTGCCGGTCTTCTTCTTGCTCGACGAGATCCTGCACGGGACCAACTCGCGCGAACGCCAGATCGGCGCCCGTTGGATGCTCACGCAGCTGCTCGAGCGTGGCGCCATGGGCGCTGTGTCGACGCACGACATGGAGCTGTGCCGTCTGTCGCCGGAGCTGATGGCAAAGACGCGCCTCGTCCACCTGCGGGAAGACGTGCAAGGCCAGGAAATGACCTTCGATTATCGCTTGCGCGAAGGTCCCGTCACGGAAGGCAACGCGCTCCGGCTGATGCGTCGCATCGGCTTGCCGGTCCCGGAAGTGAGCGAGCCCCCGTTGACAAGCTGAAGGTCGTGCCGTAAGAATACGCCCACTTGGGAGGTGCCGATGAAATCCATTGCCAACATGTGCTCTAACGGAGCCTGCGCGATGTCCGGCTACCTCTACGTCAGCGCTATCCCGCTGCTCCTGCTCGCAAGGCCGCATATCTCTGCACCTGGCGTCAGCGGTCCGTGGCGCACCCGCCACTGACGCGCGTTCGGTCCTGATCGCGGGCGTGGCTCAGCTCATCGGCTGAGCCGGCGTAGCATTAGCTCGCTCGCTTCGCACCGGGACAGCGCCAGCATCAGCGCGCGGCGCGCGTGCTCAGCGTGGCTCGAGCCTCACGCTCGGCCCGCGCGAGCGCCGCCGCTTCGCGTGCGGCCAGCGCCGAGCGTCCCTCATCACGCAGTCGCGCCGTGCCCGGCGCGCTCCCTTCGCACCCGTACCCGCCTTACCCGGCAAGAGCCGGCCATTTCCCCCTGGTTTATCCCATGAGCTCCGAACCTCGCTTTCACGATCGCGACATCGTCCAGCGCTACACCGACCAACCCTGGACGCTGCCCGAGAGCATCCGCCAGCACGTGACCGGCGGCGGCGATCGCGCGCCCATCATCCAATCCTACGCCCTCGCCGATCTGGACGCCGAGCTCAGGCTCGAGCGCACCTGGCTCGTGCTCACGGACTCACAGCTGGTGCTGGCGCGAGAGTCGCGCGACGGCAGCTATGACTTCACGCGCGTGCCGCGCGAAGAGCTGGGCAAGGTGGAGCTCGCGGTGGGCCTGTCCTGCCACGTGCTCCGCGTCTTCGCTCGCACAGCGACGTGTGAGCTCTCGGCGCCGCTCGTGGAGGTGCGCTTCACGCACCGCCAACGTCGCACGCTGGAGGGGCTAGCGTTCTTGCTCGAGCAAGCCAGCAAGGGCGCTGTCGTCTCCGCGCGCGACGCGGACGAGGCGTACCTGGACGGAGTCGCGCAGCCGATCCGTGAGGCCCAAGCCTTGGTGGCAACGCGCCGCCTAGCGGTGATCTGGCGCCTACTGGGCTACCTGAAACCCTACAAAAAAGGCGTCTTTCTGGGCATGGGCGCGGCCACGCTGGTCACGCTGCTATCGCTGCTCCCCCCGCTGCTCAGCGGGTACTTGGTCGATCGCGTCATCCGTCCAGTGCAAGACGGCAAGGTCGCCGTCGCCGACGTGGTGCGCATCGCCTGGCTCGGCGTGCTGGGCATGGCCTTGGTGCTCGTGCTGAACAAGCTGTGCGCCTGGCTACGTCTGCGCTTGCTAGCGGTGATCGGGGAGCTCGTGGTGCGCGACCTCCGAGATCAGCTCTTCGCGCACATGCAGAAGCTCAGCTTGAGCTTCTACTCGCGCAAGAAGACAGGATCTTTGATCACGCGCGTCAGCTCAGACACCGATCGGCTGTGGGAGTTTCTGGCGTTCGGCGTGGTCGAGATCACGCTCGCGCTCGTCACCCTCACCGCCCTATCCGGCGTGCTGCTCTACCTGGACTTCGGGCTCGGCTTGGTAATGGCGCTGCCGGTGCCGGTGCTCTGCCTGGCGATTCACGCGCATGGTCGCCGCATGAACCGCTGGTTCACGCGCGCCTGGCGCAAGTGGTCCCGCCTGACCGACGTGCTGTCCGACACCATCCCGGGCATGCGCGTGGTGAAGGCGTTCAACCAAGAATCGCGGGAAAAACGCCGCTTTAGCCAGCGCAACGCCGACGCCGTCAGCGAGTTCAACCGTGTGCACGCTTCCTGGACCAGCTTCTGGCCAGGGCTCACGTTCGCGCTGGAGGCTACCGTGCTGTGCGTGTGGGTGATCGCGTTGCCGCGTCTGCTCGGCACGGAGCACGCGCTCGGTCCCTCGCTCAGCTTGGGCAAGTTCGTCTCGTTCTTGCTCTACACGACCATGTTCGTGCAGCCGGTCGAGATCATGGGCCAGGTCGCGCGCATCATGCACCGAGCGACCAGCTCGGCTCACCGCGTCTTCGAGGTGCTGGACACCCAGCCTGAGGTCGTGGACGTGCCTCACCCCACGCGGCTCGAGCGCATCGCGGGCGAGGTCGAGCTGGAGCGAGTCACGTTCGCGTACGACGGCGTCAGGCAGGTGCTCAAAGGCATCAGCTTCAAGGTGCGGCCAGGCGAGCTGATCGGCTTGGTCGGCCCATCCGGCGGCGGGAAAACGACGCTGATCAACCTGCTTACCCGCTTCTACGACGTGACCGGCGGGCGCATCTTGATCGACGGCGTGGACGTCCGGCAGCTTGATAGTGGCTGTTTTCGCGAGCAAGTCGGGATCGTGCTGCAGGAGCCCTACCTGTTTCACGGCAGCGTGCTCGACAACATCCGCTACGGCGCCCCGGACGCCTCCTTCGACGACGTGATCCAGGCCGCGCGCGTCGCCAACGCGCACGAATTCATCTCACGCTTGCCCCACGGCTACGACACCGTGATCGGCGAACGGGGACACACTCTATCCGGAGGCGAGCGCCAGCGCGTATCGATCGCGCGCGCGGTGCTCAAGAACCCCCGGATCCTCATCTTGGACGAAGCCACCAGCAGCGTGGACACGGAGACCGAGCGCAAGATCCAAGAGGCGATGGATCGCCTCGTGGCCGGGCGCACGGTGTTCGCCATCGCGCATCGCCTGTCGACCTTGCGCAAGGCCGATCGCTTGCTGGTGATTCAAGACGGCAGCTTGGTCGAGCACGGCACGCACGCCGAGCTCTTGGCCAACCCGAGCGGCGTCTACACCAAGCTGCACCGCTTGCAGCAAGAGCTCCACGACGCCGCCTAGCTCAACCCCAACCAGGAAACGTGACATGACTCAGCAAATACCGAGCGGCGAGCTCTCTCTCCGCCCCCGATCCGGAACCGCCCTCGCCGAGCCAAAGCCCAAGCCGGCGCCGACCCTCAGCTTGGAGAAGCGCAGGGACGGCCGGCTGTGGGCCCTGCTCGCGGAGCGAGCCGCGCCCGTCAAGCTACGGCGCTGCTTTCCGTGGACGTTCCCGGAGCGCTACATTTCGCTGCAAAATGAGGAAAACGAGGAGATCGCCTTCGTGGCCAATCCCGAAGAGCTCGACGCCACGTCGCGGGCAGCGCTGTCGCAAGCGCTGGCCGAGGCCGGCTTCGTGTTCTTGATCACGCGGGTTTACTCCGTGAAGGAGGACTTCGAGCTCCGCTGCTTCGAGGTGGAGACACCGCAGGGTCCGCGCGCCTTTCAAACGGCGCTCGACGCCTGGCCGCGCGAAACACCCGAGGGCGGCCTGCTGATCGAAGACGTCGCCGGAGACGTCTTCCGCATCGAGGATCCAGCCAGCCTCGATCCCAAGAGCCGCGAGCTCGTGTGGGAGCTGGTTGACTGACCGCGAGTGAGCGGAGGGGGCTGCCAAGCCGCGGCCCCCTTCGCAGCAGGCTGCCGTGCCGGCGTGAGGTCTCGTCGAGCGTCAGCCGCGCGTGATGAAGCTGCAGCGGCCCGAGATCGGGTCGAAGAAGCCGTCACCCTGGGCGTAGCGCAGGTAGTGCACAGCCACCTGCGTGGCCGGCAGAAATCCGTAGCTGTCGAGCTTGGTCCAGTCGAAGCTAGCGCACAGCTGCGGCCGGCTGCGCAGCGCCGTGAGCAGCTCGCCCGACGACCAGTCCAGCGCGCGCGGATCGTAGCTCTGGCTGTTGATCGCCACCTGCATGAACAGCGGGATGGCTCCATCGCCGGCGTCCTTGAGCAGCGCCTTGGCCGACTCCAGCGCCTTCAAATTCCGCTGCAAATTCTGCGTGGACTCGACCTGCTTGCGCGCGAAAAATAGCTCCCAGAAGCGCGCCGACGCCGCCTTGAAGCGCGGATCATACCAGGCGAGCGAGCGCAGCTTCTCGTACAGCTCGTAGCTCCGCGCGATGTCCGCGCTGCTAAGCTCCGTGCCCTGCGCGAGCAAGGCGTTCAGCTCCTCGATCATCCGGGCCGTGCCCGCCTCGTAGTCACGCAAGGAAGCGAGCGACAGCTTGCCCGCATCGACCGCCGGCTGCGCCTTGGGGCCGCGCACGCGCACGATGGCGTCCTCCGGCGTGCTCGCGCCCAGCAGCTTCTCGCGCAGCTCGGCGCTCAGGTTCACTCCGACGTAGCCGTGAGCGTCCGTGCGCCCGAGCGCGTGCACCGCGTTACCCACCACCAGCGACACGTCCACGTCGCGCGCGTAGCCTTGGTCACACGGCACCTCCGCGGTGGCCGGCTTGGCGATCTGCACCGGCCCTTGGTCGACCGAGCTGATGACGCGGTCGCCGTCCAGCGTCTCCGTGCGGCGCGCCACGATCTCGGTCGGGATCACATCGCAGCGCGCGGAGCGGTACACGTGCAGTCGCAGCACGTCCAGCTCCGGCTCGGCTTCGAACGAGTAGCTGTAGTCGCGGGGGGCGCCGTACGCTTGCGTGCTGCCCTGCGGCGTGTCCACCACGCGCGAAGTGAGCTGCTTGCCGCCGCAAGCCGCCAGCACGAGAAGCCCAATGCCCAAGCCACGCGCCAAAGTTCCCATCAGGAGCGAAGGGTAGTCTCGCGGTTCGAGCACGTCGAGCGCCGCTACCGTAACTTAACGATTGTCATGAACTTTTCGCCATAGCCGCCGTCATTCGTCCTGAAGCTCTACGGCGACCAGCACGAGGTTCGCGTTATAATAGATATCCGGCTCGGTCACGGCCCACCATCCTTTGGTCCACTGCCCCTCGGGCACGAAGCCGGCGTCCCACAGATCGCTCTGCTCGGCGTGCCACAAGCTGTGCGGCGGCAAGCCAGAGCGCAGCGGCTTCTCGTTGTCCCACAGCAGCGCCTTCGCGGGCGCGCCTGGCGCCAGGAAGCCCATGTCCATCGCGTTCGGTCCGCCCAGCAAATAGCCGGGTGGCGGCGCCTTCGAGCTGCCCCACTCGACGTGGTACATGCGATCGGGCCCCTTGCCGATGCGGGTGACCATCGAAAAGCCGTTGGGGTTACGTCCCAGCGTCCAGTGCCATTGATCGCGGAGGGCCTGGCGCAGCCAAGTGCGGGAAGGGTCCAGCCGCAAGGCCACGGCAAACTGGTGCGCCTTCTCCAGCAAGTTCGAGTTGTGACCCCAGTAGTAGTCGCCCACGCCGCTCGCGCAGCGGTAGCCGTCGCGCTGCTCTACGTTCTCGCGCGCCTGCTCGACCGCGGCCAGCAAGCGGTTCTTGGCCTCGGCGCGTAGCTCCGGCGGGGTCTTCTCGTCTTGCGCCAGGCCCATCAAGCCCCAGCGACTGAGGTTGGTCCACGCCGCGGAGAAGAACTTCTCCGGTCGCGTGTCCGCGTCTTCCAGCAGCGCCTGGGCCTTCCTCAGCGCTTCCGGCAAGCGGAAGCTACGCCAGACCTCCACCGCCGCGATCAAGCGAGCGCCCGTCTCCGAGTAGCTGGGCACGTCGTCCCACAGCGGCTGCCCGCTGCCCTTGCCGTCGACCAAGATGCGCTCGGGGTGGCGCTCCAAGAACGCCCAGCCTGCGCGGCTCGCCTGCTCCGAGCGCGCGGCGAACGCAGGGTCCCACTTCTGGAAAACGCGCGCGGCCACCGCGAGCACGCTCACGGCCTTGGCCGTGCTGGCGGTGCCGACGCCGGCGATCCAGTGCGGCTTGCGCTCGTCTTGCGGCTTGCCCGACGACCAGTCGTACACGGCCTCGCGGGCTCGGAAGGCGCCGCTGTCCTTCTCCTGCAACGTGAGGATCCACGTAATTCCCCACTTCGCTTCGTCCAGGATGTCCGGGATCTGGTTGCCGGACTCAGGCACGGCGAGGTCTCCGTCCTTGAACAGGTGCGGGTGCTGCTCGTAGGCCATGAGCAGGGCCTGCGCCGTCGGCGCCGTGGAGGGGATGTACTGCTC
>JAEYOT010000506.1 GCA_023411445.1 Pseudomonadota bacterium | reverse complement strand
TGGCTGGTCTTGCGGCCGCGCAGGGCCTGCAGGCGGCGGCGGCTCTGCTGCAGGTCGGCTTCTGCGTCCGAGGCGGCCTTCGCTTTCGCTGACAGCTCCAGCTCCTCCGCCGCGAAGTCTGCGCGTAGCTCGGCGATGCGTTGCTCCAGCTGGGCGCGCTTGCGCTCCAGCAGGCGCTCGGTGCGCTCTCGCTCCAGCTCGCGCTCGCGCTCCTGGGCGGCCTCGCGCGCCTCTTGCACCAGCCGAGCCGTGCCGGTCAGCACCCCTTCCGGACCGATGTAAGGCTCTTCCAGGCGGATACCTTGCGGCGTGATCACGAACTCACGCACCTGGTTCGAGTGCGGCATGCCGCGCGACTTCAGAATGTAGAGGCCGCGCGTGCGCTCGCCGTTGCTCTCCAAGGCTTTGACCAAGATCCAGGTATCCACCAGCGAGGAGACGGCCATGTCCGTCGCTTCCATCGCCTCGCCGCCATGGGTCAAGCTGGTGAGCAGCGCCGTGATGCCGTGCGTCTTGAAGAAGTCGATGGTGCGCACCAGCATCAGGTGCGCGTCGTACTCGGAGCCCGCAGCCGCCATGGTGCCGATCGGATCGATGATGACGGTGTTCGGCTTCAGCTCGGCGGCCAGCTTGTGGAGCACCGCCAGGTGCCCCTCTAGGCCGAGGCTGGTCGGGCGATGCGCAGCGATGTGCAAGCGCCCGCTCTTGACGTGCTGGCTCAGGTCCAGCCCGATCGACTTCATGTTGCGCAGGATTTGCAGCGGCGATTCTTCGTAAGAGACGTAGAGGCAGCGCTCGCCCGCGCGGCAGGTGGCGTCGGCCAAGTGCGCGGCCAAGCTGCTCTTGCCGGAGCCCGCGGTCCCGGAGACCAACACGGTGCTGCCCCGGTAGTAGCCGGCTCCGCCCAGCATCTGATTCAGGCCTTCGACGCCGGTATCGATGCGCTCGTTACTGACCGTGTGCTCGAGATCCGTCGAGGTGATCGGCACGACGGTGAGGCCGTTGCGGTCGATCAGGAACGGGTACTCGTTGCTGCCGTGCGTCGACCCGCGGTACTTGACTACCCGCAGCCTGCGCGTGGAGATCTGGTCGCTGACGCGGTGATCCAGCAGCACCACGCAGTCAGACACGTACTCTTCCAGCCCGTGCCGGGTGAGAGTGCCCTCGCCGCGCTCTGCGGTCACGATCGTGGTGACGCCGCGCTCCTTCAGCCAGTTGAACAGGCGCTTGAGCTCCGAGCGAAGCAGCGAGTAGTTGGTCAGGCCGCCGAAGATCGTCTCCAGCGTGTCGATCACCAGGCGCTTGGCCTTCACCGAGTCGAGCGCCAGCCCGAGGCGGATGAACAAGCCTTCCAGATCGTACTCGCCGTTCTCCTCGATCTCGGCGGCCTCGACGCGGATGTGCTCGACCGTGAGCAGCTTGCGCCGCTCCAGGTCTGCCACGTCGAAGCCGAGCGAGGCCACGTTCTTGGCCAGGTCGTCCTCGCCCTCTTCGAACGCGATGAAGGCGCCGGGCTCGCCCTCATCGAGGGCGCCGCGGATCAAGAACTGCATGCCGAACAAGGTCTTGCCGCAGCCCGCGGCCCCGCACAAAAGGGTGGTGCGGCCTTTGGGGACGCCACCGAACGTGACGTCGTCGAAGCCGGTGATCCCGGTCGCGACTTTCTCCAGCACCGGGAGCTTCGAGGTCTTGGTCTTGGCGGGCACGCGCTTCGTGCGAGAGGTCACAGGCATCGGGGAGTGAGATCCTTTATAGCGCCAGGCTGGCCAAAGCCCTGCGGGACAAACCGCCTCGCTTGCCGGCCTGCGGGCTCAACGGCGTAGCGACGCCGCATGAAGCGCAGCCATGCGTCGTAGCTTTGGGCATGTGCAAGCAGCGACTACGCCTGTTGCTGCTTCAGCTTGCGGTAGAGCGTGCGGCGATCGAAGCCCAGCACCTTCGCAGCCAAGGTCTTGTTGCCGCCCACCGCTCCCAGCACCTTGCGGATGTAGCGCTCCTCCACCACGTCCATCGTTGGTAGCTCCAGCGGATTATTACCCACGTCCACCACCTCGGTAGGCTTGTGGTCGCGCACCTTGCTCGGCAGATCCTCGACCGTGATCGAGTCGAAGCGCGCCAGCGCCACGGCGCGCTCCATACAATTCTCGAGCTCGCGCACGTTGCCGGGCCACTCGTAGCTCAGCAAGCGCTCGGCGGCAGCAGTGTCGAAACGGGCGATGTCCTTGCCGGAGCGCTCGGCGGCGCGCTGCAAGAAGTACTGCGCCAGCTCCAGCACGTCGCGCCCGCGGCGACGCAAGGGAGGCACGTCCACGCGCACCACGTTCACGCGATAGTATAGGTCCTCGCGGAAACGCTTGGCCGCCACCTCTCCTTCCAAGTCACGGTTGGTTGCCGTCACGATGCGGGCGTTGAAAGGCACCTCCTGGTTGGAGCCGATCGGGCGCACCTTGCGCTCCTGCAGCGCGCGCAGCAGCTTGGCCTGCATCGCCAACGGCATTTCGCCGATTTCGTCCAGGAACAAGGTGCCGTTGTTGGCTTCCACGAACAGCCCGGCGCGGCTGCTGCGTGCGTCCGTGAAGGCGCCGCGCACGTGACCGAACAGCTCACTCTCCAGGAGCGTTTCCGGCACGGCAGCGCAGTTGATGGCCAAGAACGGACCGCTCCGCTTGCTCCTCTCGTGGAGCGCGCGAGCCACCAGCTCCTTGCCCGTCCCGGACTCACCGATGATGAGCACGTTGGTGTCCGTCTCGGCCACGCGCGATATCAGATCTGCCATGCGCTTCATCGCGTCGCTGCCGCCCACCACGCTGGGTAGCTCACTGTGCTCCACGCGCTGACGCAGTCGCCTGAGCTCCTCGCTCATGGAGCGGTGCTTGATGGCTCGCTCGAGCGTGATCGAGAGCGCGTCCATCGAAATCGGCTTGGTCACGAAGTCGTAGGCGCCAGCTCGGATCGCGCCCACAGCGTGCTCGACCGTGCCGAAGCCGGTCATCACGATCACGGGTAGGTCCGGGCGCTTGGCTAGCGCGGCCCGGCAGAGATCGAGCCCGCTCTTGCCATCCATGTGGATGTCGACCACCAGCGCTTGGTAGTCCTCTTGCTCCAGCTCATGGAGGGCGGCTTCCGGATCCAGGCGCCAGCCCACGCGGTAGCCTCGCTCGCGCAGCCCGACTTCGACGAGCTGGCACATGTCGCGGTCATCATCGGCAATGAGGACGCGAGGCGCGTGCGACGGCAGGGGCGGAACGGCTTCACGAGCTTGTGGCAATTTGAGCGCGGTGGCAGGCATTGTTGCCCCGCATCAGCACGGACCGTGCCAACGCGCCCCGCGCAGAAAGAGCCGCAAATTGATGGCCGGTTTCGGCCAATGTGAGGCGTTTTGCGACGAAGTCTGTGCGCGCTGGGGCAAATAGCCACGCTTCTTGCAGCCGGGCTTTTCAGCGCTTCCGCGCCAAGCGCTGCAGCACCGTGACCCGCACCTTCTCCGGAGGACTGAGCCGCTTGCTGCGTCCGGCGAACGTCGCCACGTAGTACTCGAGCAGCGAGCGATCCAGCGCGCCGATCCACCGCTCCGCGCGCTGAAGCGCCGCCAAGATAGGGGACGACATCAGCCGTCGCGTGACGAGGTGCAGCTCGACGACGTAGTCCAGCCAGCGCGGCTCAGCCGTCCAGTGTGCGAGATCGATCGCGTACTCGCTCGCCAGCTCCGAGAGCGACTCCGGCACTACCAGGCCGGACGTGGCACCGCGCAAGATGCCCTGCAGGTGCGGCTCGAGTAAGCGCGGCGCTTGGGTGGCCTTGTGCTCGTTGGCGAGCCGCCTCGCGAGGGTGCCCAACATCTCGAGCGCATCCGCGCGTGCGGTGATCGGGATCGCGGCCAGCTCCGTGGTGGGGTGCGGCCTCGTCGGCGGATCGCCGAACTCTTC
>JAEYOT010000450.1 GCA_023411445.1 Pseudomonadota bacterium | reverse complement strand
CGAGACCTCTACCAGTCAGGCGGGTGTCGCCTTGCTCCAAGGTGGAGCGCTCATCGCCACGCGAACGCATGCGCGGCCGAAACAAAGCGCCGAGCGGCTGCTGCCGCTGATCGCGGAGCTGTTGGACGAGGCTGGCTGGGATCGGAGCTCGCTCGACCGCATCGGCGTCTCGATCGGCCCTGGCTCGTTCACCGGCCTCCGCGTGGGTATCGCCTGCGCTCAGGGCCTCGCGCTGGGTCTCAGCATCCCGCTCGTGGGCGTGACTTCGCTGCAAGCGATGGCGCGCGCCGTCCCGAGCACGCTCGCTGGCCTGCGCTGTCCGGTGCTAGACGCGCGGCGGAAGGAGGTCTTCGCGGCAGCGTACGAGTCGGGGCCAGGAACGGCCGAGCGGCTCGCCCCCTTCGCGCTTCCGGCAGGCCAGCTGCAGGCGTCACTGACGTCGCAGCTAGCTGCTCCGATCGTGTGGATCGGCAGCGGGCTTGCGCTGGCGGGCCTCGCACCCTCGTTCTCCTCCCCCGAGTCGGACGAGCCGTCCGCTCACGCGGTCGGGCTGCTGGCCGGAGAGCTCGATCCCGCCGCGCACGAGCCGGTAGCGGTGTACGTGCGGGACGCTGGCGCGACTTTGCCGACCAGCGCGCGGCCCCCGCAATCGTAGGCTGCGACGCGGCGCGGCTCGATGTTATAGATGGCGGCGTGACGGACATCGGTCCCGGGAACGAGGCCCTGGCGCGCCTGCTTTCACGCTACGGGCGCCGCTTCGCGGCCGGAACGGTGCTGTTCCGTGATGGCGAGCCCGCTACGGAAGCCTTCTTGCTTCAAGACGGCCGCGTGCGACTGCTCAAGCAGGCGGGCCGCATGGAGCGGAGCCTGCGCGTAGTCAGGCCCGGTGACCTCTTCGGTGAATCGGCGCTGCTGCGCGGCGCATCTCGCAGCTCGACGGCCGTCGCGCTCGACGACGGCGTGGCGCTCGCCTTCGATCACGCCACGTTCGAGCAGGTGTTGGCCACCAGTCCGGAGGTGGCCGGCCGCGTGCTCAATCAGCTCATCCGCCGACTGCGCGACGCGGAAGATCAGATCGAAATCCTGATGCTGCGCGACGGCCAATCGAAGGTGGTGGTCGCGCTGATGAAGTTCGCTCAACAAGAGCAGCTCGCCGGCCACGCGGAGGGCTCGAGCGGTCAAATTTCGCTGAGCTTGTCGCCGCTCGAGCTGTCCGCCCAAGTCGGGCTGGATGTGGACACGGTCAAGCGCATCGTCGCGCAGCTACGCGAGAGCGGCCACGTGCGCATTCAAGACGAACGCGTCGAGGTGCCGAACCTCGACTCACTCCGGGACCTCTACAGCTTGCTCGGCATCAAGGATCAGCTCCGGGGCCAGGCGCCAGCCGGCAATCGAAACCGCATCCGATGAAGAGATCCTCGCGCTGCTGGCCATTTCTCCTTGGTTTCTGGCTCGCCTCGTGCGCGGGCGCCGGTGCAGGCGAAGGCGCCAAAGACCCGGACCGCATGAGCGACAGCGAGTACGACATCGCCCGCGACCTGTGGCTACGCCGTAACTCGCCGCGCGAGGCGCTGGATCATGCGCTCAAGGCCGTGGAGCTGAACGAGGACAACGCGGACGCCGCGCACCTGGTCGCCCTGCTATACATGGATTTCTGCAGCCGGAGCCCGAACGAGTGCCGCTTGGGCGAAGCCGAGAAGCACGCGCGCCTGGCAATCCAGGCTCGCGGAGACTATCGCGAGGCGATCAACACGCTCGGCGTGATTTTGATCCACCAGAAGCGCTACGCCGACGCGATCGCCGTCCTCAAGCCGCTCACGGAAGATATCCTGTACCAGACCCCAGAAAATGCCTGGGGAAATCTGGGCTGGGCTCAGCTGGAGCTGGGTCAAACCGATGCGGCCGTGGAGTCGCTGCGGCGGAGCATCGCCGCCCAGCCGCTGTTCTGCGTGGGCCTGTTCCGGCTGGGCCTCGCCTACGAACGACGTCGCGAAGACACGGCGGCCGCGGAGGCGCTTACGCGCGCACTGGAAACACAAGCGCCCGGCTGTAACGGCCTGCAAGATGCCTACGCGGCGCGCGCGCGCGTCGAGCTCAGGCTCGGCAACCAGGACGCCGCTCAGGCGGACCTGGCACGCTGTGTGGAGCTGTCACGAAAGACGAACGCCGGGAAAGAATGCAGCTCCATGCTGCAAAAACTCAAGTAGTCTCGCGCTTCCCCGATGCCCACCGTAGGCCAATACCTCCGCCAGCTGCGCGAAGAGCGCAAGATGAGCGTCGAGGAGGTGTCGCGGGCGACGCGCGTACCGATGGCGAGCGTCGAGCGCATCGAGACGGACCGCTTCGACGAGCTGCCCGGCGAGGTCTTCGTACGTGGTTTCCTGAAGTCTTACGCGCGCTCGCTCGGTGTCTCTCCGGACGACGTGCTGGCGCGCTACACCGCCTCGCGACGCGTGGCGTGGGTCACGCCGCTGCCCATCTCCGCGCCGACCAAGCCCGCGCGCAGTCGCCGAGTCGGCGTCGCCGTGGCCTTCGTCCTCCTGCTCATCTTGTTCACGCTCGCGATCAGCATCGTGCTGCGCCCGCGCGGTGACGACATGCCCCAAGAGCTGTCGCACGTGAGCGCGGTGTGCGAGCGCGGCGCGCGCAGCTAACGTGGCCTCGCGCAAAGCCAGCCTGCGCGTCGCGACGCAAGCGCTGCTGCTGAGGCGCGTCGAGTACGGCGAGTCCGATCTGGTGCTCACGCTGCTGACGGAGAAGCTCGGTAAGGTGAGCGCGTTGGCGCGCGGCGCGCGCAAGAGCTCGCGACGCTTCAGTGGCGCGCTGGAGCCGATGCACACGCTGAGCGTGGAGCTCGACGAGCGCCCAGGCGCCGAGCTGCTCACGCTGGTGGAGGCCAAGCTGCACACGCCGCGCGAACCAATCTTGCGCAGCCTGGCTGCGCTGGAAGCAGCCGGCAAAGCGCTGTCGTGGGCGCGTCGTGCGGCGCCGCCGCGCACACCGGAGGCGGAGGTGTACGGCGCGCTCGGGCGGCTGCTGGATCGTCTCGCGAGCGGCGTGAGCCCGGAGCAAGCCAGCCTGGCGCTGGGCGAAGCGGGCCTCTTGCTGCTCAGCGCGCTGGGCTGGGGGATCGACTTGGAGCGCTGCGTTCGCTGCGGCCGGCAGGCGGCTGCCACGCAGTCTGCCAGCGTGGACGCAGCGCGCGGCGGTTTGATCTGCCGTAGCTG
>JAEYOT010000440.1 GCA_023411445.1 Pseudomonadota bacterium | reverse complement strand
CTGATGTACATGGTGGACCCTGGCAACGCCACGACGCTCGGTCACCGCCGCTGGATCCTCCACAACAAGCTCGGTCCCATCGGCCTCGGCTCGGCCGGACCCGGCAACGCCTCCTGCATGCGCGTGTTCGGCGGACAGGGCACGGCTAACAAGCCGTGGATGGCGTGGCCTCCGCCCGGCGCGTTCCCGATGCAAGCCTACCGGGACCGCTACAATCGAGACATGGACGACACCGGTTGGTCGATCCAAACGGACATGAGCCTGTCGTCCGCTCAGGTCACGATCACGAGCGGCGGGCAAGCCAAGCCGGTGAAAGTGACGCAGCTCGAGCCGAACTATGGCGCGAAGAACGCCATCAGCATCATTCCGATGGGGTGGGAGGCGACCGCCGGCAGCACCTACGCGGTGAGCGTCACCGGTGTGCCCACGCCGATCCAGTACGAAGTGGAGCTCGTGGACTGCAAGTGACCGCGCTCAGAACTGCGTGATGAACTTCCAGGCCTCGGGCGCATTCCAGCTCTTCGTCTCGCCCGGATCCACCGGCTCCCACCCGTGCGGTCCATTGAACACGCAGTACACGGTTGGGTGTCCGGCGGAGCACCCTTTGTAGACGGTGCAGGAGTGCGGCTGACCCGCCTCGGGGAACGTCGTGGCGTTCGGCTCCGGGGTGCAGCCGTTGACGGCGGCAAAATCGGCTTGCTTCACCCGCCCGCTCGTCGGCGCGGGCGGCCCGCTGCTATCGCCGCTGGCTTGCGACGCATAATACGCGATCGGCTTGGTCAGCGGCTCGGTGCAGGAGCCGGTGAGATCTGCGCCCGAGAAGAAGGCGACGCCGCGGAACACGTCCGCGCGCTGGCACGCGAGCGCGAGCGACATGGCGCCGCCGAAGCTGAACCCGGTCGCGAAGATGCGCGTCTTGTCGATGCACAAGTCCGCCTCCAGCTCTGCCAAGATCGCGTCGGTCAGCTCCACATCCGCTTTGCTCCAGCTGCCCATGCCGTTCGCGGCGTCGGGCGCGACGAAGATGGTCTGCGTTGAATCCAGGCTGGCCAGGGTGAAGTAATTCCGGCTGGCGACGGACATGGCAGACGCGCCGGATTCGGCGAAAGCGAACACCAAGCGGTAGGGATGCTCGGGGTCGTAAGAGTCCGGCACGCGCAGGATGTACTTCCGGTCGGTACCCTTGAAGGTGATCGTGATGGTGCCGTTCTGCAGCGTTTTCTGCTCGCCGCAGCCCGCGGATTTCTTCACGTCATCGCCGCCCGAGCCGCCTCCTCCCGCGCTACCCCCGGAGCCGCCCGAGCTTTCCCCCGCGCTCGCTCCGCCTCCGCCTCCGCCCGCATCGCCCGAGCCGCCCGCTCCTCCCTGTCCGGCCTGACCGGAGCCGGCTGCTCCGCCGCCCGCGCTCGAGCCCGCGTTGCCCGAACCGGCGGCACCATGGGCCATGCCGCCCGAGCCGGCGCTGCTCGAGCCAGCGACGCCGGAGCCGGCGACGCCTCCGCTGGGCGCGGGCTCGCTGTCGGAGCAGGAAACACTGAAGAGTGAGAGAACGGTTAGCGTGATGAGGGTCTCATTACCGGCCATGAAGCTTCTCCTGGCTCGCCCCTCGGGCGCGAGTCATGTTGGCGCAGTGTGAGCGTTTTCGCTCGCGGGGGCAATTCGAGCGAAGACTCCTTGTGGCATCATGCCCCGAGCTTTTCGCTCGCTCATCCAAGCTGCGTCGCTGCAGCAAACGCGGTATGAAAGTCGTGGTCCTTCGTGGTGCCAGGAGCTCGCCGATGGGAGACGCGTACCACCAACCCGACGATCTCTTTCGCATCGCGGTGGAGCTCGCGCCGAGCGGGCTCTTGATCGTCGACGACCAGGGCCGTGTCGTCCTCGCCAATCGCGAGGTGGAGCGCATGTTCGGCTACGCCGCGGATGAGCTGCTCGGCACGCTGGTGGAGGCGCTCGTCCCCGAGCGATTCCGAGCCCGGCACGCCGGCTTCCGGCTCGCGTTCATGGCCGACGCTCGCCAGCGCGCTATGGGCGCCGGCCGTGACCTGTACGGCCTACGCAAGGATGGCAGCGAGTTTCCGATCGAGATCGGCCTCAAGCCGGTGACGACGCCGCGAGGCATGTTCGTGCTCAGCTCGGTGGTGGACATCAGCGCGCGTCGCCGCGCCGAAGATCGCTTTCGAGCGGCCGTGGAGTCCAGCCCTAGCGGCATGGTGATGGTGGACCCCAAGGGCGTGATCGTGCTCGTCAATCGCGAGATCGAGCGGCTGTTCGGCTACTCGCGTGAGGAGATGATCGGCCAGTCGATCGAGGTGCTGGTGCCGCAACGCCTGCGCGAAGGGCACCCTGCGCACCGCTCGGAGTTTTTCCGCGCGCCCCGGGCTCGCGCCATGGGCGCTGGGCGAGAGCTGTTCGGCGTCCGGAAAGACGGCTCAGAGGTGCCGGTCGAGATTGGCCTCAACCCGATCGAGACCGAAGAGGGCTTGTTCGTGCTCAGCTCCATCGTGGATGTCTCGGCGCGCCGGCGCGCGCACGCGGCGCTCAAGGAGAGCGAGGAGCGCTTCCGCCTGATCGTGGAGAGCATCCAGGACTACGCCCTGATCATGCTCGATACCGGCGGTCACGTGGTGTCGTGGAACGACGGCGCCGAGCGCATCAACGGCTACACGTCCGACGAGATTATCGGCCAGCACTTCTCCAAGTTCTTCCCGGACGCCGGCGGCGCCGAGGCTTGTCAGGAGCTGTTGGAGACGGCGGCGCGCGTCGGGCGCTGCGAGAAAGAAGCCTTCGAGGTGCGCAAGAACGGCACGCGCTTTCTCGCCAACGTGATCTTGCAAGCCGTGCGAGACGAGGAAGAGCAGCTGCGCGGCTTCGCCAAGATCACGCGGGACGTGACGGAGCGCCACCGCCTGGAGGAGCAGCTGCGACAGTCGCAGAAGATGGAAGCCATCGGCACGCTCGCCGGCGGCATCGCGCATGATTTCAACAACATCCTGGGCGCCATCGTGGGCTACACGGAATCTGCAGCTCAGGAAGCGGCAAACTCTGCCTCCGTGGTGGAGGATCTGAACGAGGTGCTGCGCGCCGCGGAGCGCGCCCGGGCGCTGGTGCGTCGCATCCTCACGTTCAGTCGCCGGCAGGAGGCGCCCAAGAGCGCCGCCCGCATCGATCAAGCCGTCACGGAGGCGTGTCACCTGCTGCGTGCCACGTTGCCGACGACGATCCAGCTGAGGCGCGCGGTGGACGAGCAGTCCCCGCCCGTTTTGATCGATCCCACGCAGGTGCATCAGATCGTGATGAATTTGGTGACCAACTCGGCGCTCGCCATGCCCCACGGTGGCCAGGTGAGCGTGGAGCTTGGGCCGTTCTACGCGCGAGATAGCTTCGTGGCCTCGCACCCGGAGCTGCGTGAGGGCTCGTACGTGCGGCTGAAGGTGACGGACGACGGCGATGGCATGACACCGGCGGTGCGGGAGCGCGCGTTCGAGCCGTTCTTCACCACGCGCGCCCCTGGCTCAGGCACGGGTCTCGGGCTTTCGGTCGTGCACGGCATCGTGCGCGGCGCGGGCGGTTCGATCGATATTCACAGCGAGGT
>JAEYOT010000417.1 GCA_023411445.1 Pseudomonadota bacterium | reverse complement strand
ATCTGCAAGGCGGCGGCGCGCGCCGTGGACGGCACCTGCTCTGGGCCGCTGGGCGTCAGCTTCGGCGCTCGCAGCACTGGGTGGCTCTGCTGCACGGGCTCCGGCTCGGAAGAGACACGGCGCGCCTGGCGGATCCGCATCAAGCTGGAGTCACGGCTCTCGAACAGTGAGATCTCGGTCGTGCCGATCAAGATGCGATCGCCTTCGCGCAGCACCGTGCTGTGTCCGACGCGCACGCCGTTGACGTAGACGCCGTTGGTGCTGTGCAGGTCTTCGACGACGACGCTGTCGTGCTGCACGCTGATGCGCGCGTGCATGCGACTCACCAGAGCGTCTTGTAATAGCACGTCGCATTCCGGCAAGCGCCCGAGCAAGAGCGAGCCGCTGCCCAGCTCCAAGTCCCCTTGGGGTGTGATCACGGTGACGGGCGCGATGAGCTCCGCGCGCGCGCCGGCCTCGCGCTGCTGCTGCTGAGTCGCTTGACGTTCTGGGGCTGGGACGACGGGCGTCGCGACCGGCGTGTAAGAGGGCACGTTCCAATAGTGCATCGAAAAATGCCTATGCAGAATCCCTCACGCACTGAATTTGCTGGGGTTTCTGCACCCCGAGCACCGGTCCAGACGTGGATGGCGGGCGAGTGTGGCAACAGATCCCACGAACGTCATCACGCGTCTTAAGGCGCGTCGGTAGGAGGCTTCAACACCTTCACGCGCTCTTTGACGCGCTCACTCACGTAGACTCGATTGCGGTCGTCCACGATCACGACGCCCACGCCGTCGAGCGACTCCACCAACTTCAAGCCACGCTCCGGCCCGAGGATGAAGACGGCGTCGTCCACCGCGTCGGCAGTGGTGGCGTCGGGTGCCCACACGGTCACGCTGCGGCACGCGGTCGCTGGGTAGCCGGTCGTGGGGTCGATGATGTGGTGGTAGCGCTTACCGTCGACGACATACGAGCGGGCGTAGTCCCCGGCGGTGGAGAACGCGTGGTCGGTCAGCTCCAGCACCGCGAAGAACTCGCCCTGCTTGCCGCGCGGATCTTGCACGCCGCTCACCCAGGCGGAGCCGTCAGGCTTGCGGCCCGCGCCGTACAGGTCCCCGCCCGCCTGCGCCAAGAAGGAGCTGAGCCCGCCGCGCCTGAGCACCGCCGCCGCGCGATCCACGATGTAGCCCTTGGCGATGCCGCCCAAGCCCAGTTGCTGATTCTTGCCGATGCGCACGCGCTTGCCGGCCACATCCAGCTCGACGCGCCGGTAGTCCACCCGGCGCCGCAGCCGTTCCACCTCGTTGGGGCTCGGCACGCGAGGCGCCGCCTCCTGAGCGCTGCCAAACTTCCACACCTGCGAGAGCGACTGGAACGTGATGTCGAAGCGACCGTCCGAGAGGTCCCCGGCCCAGAGCCCCTTGCGCAGCACCTCGAGCGCGTCAGCGCCGACCGTGATCCACTCACCCGGCGCTGCGTTGACGCGACCGATGTCGCTGTCGCTCCTCCACTCGCTGAGCTCGGCCTCCAGACGGCGAATCTCCGCGATGGCGGCGTCGATCAGGGCCCGCGTCGCCGCCTCGTCGAGCTGGGCGCTCGTGTACGTGACGAAATGCAAGCTGGTGCCCATCGCCTCCGCCGTCACGTCCACTTTGGTGGGAGGGGCGGGCGAGGGAGAGGGGCTGGCGCTGGGCGCCGCCGCGACCGAGACGGTAGCGGGGGTCGTCGCTGCGCTGGCGCTCGAGCCGGCCCGCGAGCGCGCCCCATCGCAACCGAGCAGCGAAATCGCGGCTACGAGCGGCCAGCCTCGACGAAAAGACCGGTCATTTCCGACATTTCGCCTCCGGCGCCTCATGCCCGAGTATGCTTACCACGCTCTGTGCGAGAAGGGAGACGCCCATGATTGACCGCGAACAACTCGACCGCTCCGTAGAGGCCGTCGCCCCCGAGGTAGTCGCCCGAGCCAAGCAGATCCACGAGCACCCGGAGCTGCGCTTCGAAGAGCACCGAGCCGCAGCGTGGCTGGCCGAGTCGATCGAGCAGCACGCCGGCGTGAAGGTCGAGCGAGGCATCGGCGACCTGCCCACGGCGTTCAGGGCCCGGCTCGGCTCGGGCAGCGGCCCTCGCATCGCCATCCTGGCGGAGTACGACGCGCTGCCGGAGATTGGTCACGCGTGCGGGCACAACTTGATCGCGGGGGGCGCGCTGGGCGCGTTCTTGGCGCTCTCGCGGCAAGGCAAGCTGCCCGGCAACGTGGATCTGATCGGCACGCCTGCGGAAGAGGGCGGCGGCGGCAAGATCCGCCTGCTCAAAGCGGGCGTGTTCGAGGGCGTGGACGCGGCCATGATGTTCCACCCCTACGATCGCGACATCTTGGTGCATCCGGCGCTCGCCAGCCGCTGGTTCACCATGAAGTTCACTGGCACGCCGGCCCACGCAGCGGCCGCCCCTTGGGACGGGAGCTCGGCGCTCACCGCTTGCCTGGAGACGTTCCGCTTGGTCGATTCGCAGCGCGTGCACTTCCGCGATGGGGTGCGGGTGCACGGCTACGT
>JAEYOT010000402.1 GCA_023411445.1 Pseudomonadota bacterium | reverse complement strand
TCGGAAGACGCTCGCGCCCGTCGCCTTTTGTGCGTCGCGAACCGCCGCCGCCCGGCATGGTTGCTGCAGCAGCGTCGGCCATGGTCGACTCCAAGTTAACGGCTCGGCTGCTATTCGGGACGGCAGCGCTCGCGGCGCTCGGCTTCATTGGGCTCAGGGCCGCGGTGGCGCGCGGCAAGACGGCCCGGCTGGACAGGCGCGCTCAGCGCAGCCTGCGACCCGGTCAAGCTCTGCAGCTCGCCGCGAAGGCCAGCACACCACTCGGAAAGTGGTGGGGACAGCTCCCCGCGGCGCTGGTAACGGCCAAGCGCCTGCAAGCGCAGGGGCGCGGCGCGGGAGCGCTCACGGTGCTCAGCTCTTCGGTGGGGGCGATCCTGCTCAGTCGCCTCCTCGAGCGCAGCTCGGAGCGCCGCGCGCCGCCGCGCCGCCGAGGTGAGCCGTGGCAGCAGAGCTTTCCGAGCGGTCATGCGCTGCAGAGCTCGGCCCTCGCGGCGACGAGCGGCTATGTGCTGTGGCGAGAAGGCTTCGCGCCGACGTGGTCGAGCGCGCCGCTGGGCGTGGCGTCGCTTGCCGCCGGCGCGGGGCGCCTGCTGCTAGCTCGCCATTGGAGTAGCGACGTGCTCGCAGGCTACTGCGCCGGCCTAGCGCTTTCCGCCACCTGCGCCGGCATGTACGAGCTGGCTCGCGCGCGGTAGTAGCGAATAGCGTGCTCGCGCCCAGCCCCTGAAGCGCGCGCGGACGTCGCTTGGCGGCCGGACCCACTTGCGATAAAAGTGAGGTAGCGCGCGGGTAGCACCAGATGAAAAAGACGCTTGGGGTGGCAGGGCTGTTCAGTGTGTTGTCTATCGTCTCCTGCGGTGACGAGCGGCCGGACGTGATCGACGAGGGAGGAGGCAAGCCGAGCGGAGGCCGTGGTGGCAAGAGCGGCGGCGGAGCCTCGAACGATGGCGGCGGGGATGAAGGCGGAGCTGGCGGGGAGGGCTCCGGCGGTGAGGTTGCGATGAAGAGCGAGCTGCAGGTCGCCATCACTGCGCCGCCGCCAGCGGGAGATCCCAACGAGGACGAGGTGCTGGTCGGCAGCCAGGTGGACGTGCTGTGTACGGCGCTGGCAAGCGTCGCGGGGCAGCCGGTCAACCCAGCCACCGTGAAGGTCGCGCTGCTCGACCAGGAAGGCGCAGTCCTCGCTGGCGTGGACGATAAGCCGATCGAGAAGGTAGCGACGCCCACCGGCGAGCCCGATGAGTACCTGGCAACGTTACCGCTGACGACCGCGCCATCCGGGCCGGTGTCCTTCCGTTGCACGGCAGAGGGTATCGACGCTGCCATCAAGGGTGCGGCCACGATCGACTCACTCGTGGATCACGGTCCGACGATCGTGGGAAAGCTCCCGGCGGTCGCCGCCGCACACACACTAGCTGGGGCGCTGCAGGTCGAGTTCACGGTCGCGCCCACGCCGCTCACGGATGACGACGAGGAAGCGGGCGTCACCGCCGTGAAGCTGTTCGTGGCGGGCGTCGAGATCGACGCGGTCGAAGAGGACGACGCGAGCCCAGGCACCTGGCGCGCCAGCGTCAATTTTCAGGACCTCTCGCTGTTCCCAGAGCCGCCGATGGAGCACACCTCCGTGCGCATCGAGGCGACGAACGGGCGCACGGAGCAGGCAGCTACCGCTGTCCTCGACTACCCGTTCGTGGTGGACGGGAAAAAGCCGGTCATTAGCGTGAAGAGCCCAGGGCAAAACGCCGCCGTCAAGGGGGAGACGACGGTGGAGTTCACGGTGACTGACTCAGGCGCGGGCGTGGACCCCAACCTGGTGGAGGTTAGCCTCAACAGCCAGGCGCCCATCAAGTACAGCCCTGCCGATACGACGCGCTGGGAACGCGACAAGGATACCTATCGGTTCCGCTTCGACACTGGACAGCTGGGCGAGCTGTCCGCGCAGATCACGGTCGACATCAGCGCCACCGACAAGGCCGGCAACGTGGAAAATGGCGGCTCACGCTTCCTGTGGCTGGACAACGTGGCGCCCGTGGTCGATCTGGATCCAGGCAATTGGCGACTGAAGACCGGCAGCGCTTGCAGCCGCTCCTTCGATCCGCTGGGCACGGCGCTGAACGACGGAGCCATCATCGGTAGCTTCGCCAAGCTGCGAGCGCTCGTGTTCGACGAAACGAAGTACACCGGCCAGAGCATTATGTACCCGTCGCTCGCCAATCAAGCGTCGGTCAGGCTGTACGCCACGACCGCTACGTCTCAGCCGTTTCTGATCAGCAAGCGCAAGGATGGCGTCTGCGACAGCTTGGCGGACGGTGCCTTCCCCTTCAAATCGCTCTCGCCGGTCTCTATCCAAGGTGCAGCGCTGAGCGCTCTCGACGGGGACACGCCGCCGGCTGTCACGTCGGACATTTGCTCCTTGAGACCGCCGGCCTCTCCCGTGCCTACGACGCTGTGCAGCGGTCTGTCGGACATGCACGTGGTCGTGCAACACGACGTGAAGCAGATCATGCAAAATGAGCCGGTCGTGTACGCCATGGGCGTCACCGCCCTGACGTGCACGGGCGGCGACTGGGATCCGCTCACGATCGACCCGACGTACCAAGGCTGGATCTGCTACGCCGCCACCGCGGCGGACAAGCTCGGGAACGTCGGCTGGTCGCGCCCGCTACGGATCTGTTACGACAACCCCAATGTCGCAGGCGCCCCGGAGTGTGCGACGAGCAGCCAGGAGCCGCCGAGCTGCACGGATGGCTGCACCGCGCCTGCCTTCCCGGCACACCTCCAGAGGTAGTGTGCTTTTCCTGGCGGTGGGGTGGCGGCGCCCGGGAATTTCCGTGGCACAATCGCCCCGCCCATGGCCTCCCGCATCGTCGACCCCCGGATTGAAGAAGAAGCGTTCGCGGGAGAGTCGCGCTCGGACGGGCGGCGGGCCGAGCGAGTCAAAGAGGAAGCCATGGCGCGCCTGGCTGGCGACCTGTGCAAGCTGTCGGCAAAGAAGCTGTCGCAGCTGGACTTGTCGGAGGAGCTGGTGGACGCCGTCGGGGATGCCCGCGCCATCAGCAGCGCGCCGGCCAAGAACCGACAGCTACGGCAAATTCGTACGCTGCTCCGGGATCAGGATTGGGTCCAGCTGCGCACGCGTCTGGACGCGCTACTGGAGACCGGCGTGGTGCCGGGCCGCGGCTCGGCGCCGGCAGATCCGGTGGCGGACGCCAGCTTGAGCTGGACGTTGCGGCTGGTGGGCGAGGGCAGCGCCGGGGTCGAGGCTTTCGTCAGCGAATTTCCGCGCGCGGATCGCACGCATTTGCGACAGCTGGTCCGCGCGGTACACAAGGCCGAAGGCGAGCGGCGGCTCCGAGCCGAGCGCCAACTGACCGCGGCGCTGCGAGGCTTTCTACGATGACCGACGAGAGCGAGACGACCAAACCTGCTTGCGGCGCGAAGGCGACGTTGATCGTCACCCTGACGCCGGCCGGTACCGCGACCAACGTGGCGCGGCAGCGGCTCGGGTTGCGCTGCTCGCTCCCGCTGGGCCACTCCGGCTCGCACGTCGATCCGGACCACGCCGAGCAGTGGGACGCGCCCGCGGGCGCGCAACCAACGCTGCTCCGCCACGAGGAAGATTGATGAGTGTGACCGAGGACGAAGCCCAGCAGCTGGACGCAGGGTGGGACGATGAAGCACCGAGCGAGCCGGTGCCCAGCGCGGAAGACGTGGATGAGGCGTGGGACAGCGTGGTGCCGGCGCCGCCGAGCCTCTCGGCCACGCCGTCCGTCGCGCCGCTCACGGACGAAGTGGATGTTGGATGGGACGACGCGGGCAACGCCGCCGCAGCAACGGGCAAGCGGCGACCACACCGCCAGCGTCGTGCCAAAGCAACCGTCGCCGTCACGAATGAAAGCCCCGTGCTGCGGCCTCGCCCTGCGGAGAACACCAAGAAGCAGCAGCGCGAGCTGCAGCGCAAGCTCCGTGCTCAGGAGGCGTTGGCGAAGCAGCAGCGCAAGCAGCAGCGCAAGCAAGAGCGCGCCGCGGAGGCTCGCGCAGAGGCGGAGGCGCGCAAGCGGCGTGAAGCTGCCGAGCAGGAGGCGCGTCGCGCTCAGGCCGAGGCTCGCGAGCGGGCGCGCGCGGAGCAACGACCGAAGCCCAGGCCGAAGCCCAAGGCTAAGGCCAAGGCAGCGGCCGAGCCGCGCAGCGAGGCCGGGACGCTGCTCGTCAGCACGCCTCCCAAGCCCGCCCGCAGCGAGCGCGTGGAGCGCCCGAAAGCTCGAGCTCGCAAGCAGAAGGGACCACCCCTCGGGTTGGTCCTCCCGGCCGCAGCGCTGCTGGTGGCGGCGGCGCTCTTGCTGCTCTTCCGCTGAGCGGCGCCACGGCCAGCAGTGGGGCGAAGTTGCGTTGAGAGCTGTGTGACCCCACCGCTCAAGTTGCGCTATGCTGAGAAACCGTGAGGCGGCTATCCCTGGCTCTGGCGTTGACGAGCTCGCTGCTGCTGGGCAGCGTCGCGCTGGCGCAGCAGGGCTTAATCCGCGAGCCCTGGCGGCCCGCGCTGCCTGCGCCGGCGCGAGCAACACTGCCAAACGCCTCGCCCGCGTCGGGGCTACCTGCCGCCGAGCTCGCGCCTTCATCGAGCCCAACCACGCGCGTGGAGGCGGTGACCGCACCACCGAAACCGCCCAAGTGGCGACCGCCGGTGGTGGAGCTGCTCGTGGATCCGTGGGCTCGTGCGACGCAAATGCCACAGGCACCGGCGCCGCACTGGCAACCAGACACGACAGAGATCATCGATCCGTGGGCGGAGGCGGCCCTGCCGCGCGTTCCCGCAGCGCCGCCTCGAGCGACCGAGCGTTCCTCGATATTTTGACCCTGGTGCTAGGCTGTTGCGGGTGAGCGAGTCCCTCATCTCGGCGGCGCTACGCGAGAGGCTGATCTCCGTCTTCGAAGATCCGGGCTACCGCCCGCCACCGCTACCTTCGGTCGCGATGGAGTTGTTGGCGCTGAGCAATAAGGCGGATGCGCGCGCGCGCGACGTCGTGCGGCTATTGGAGCAAGACGAGATGCTAGCCGGCAACGTGATGCGGCTCGTCAGCTCGCCGATTTATTCGGGGCGCAACACCATCAGCAGCTTGAACGAGGCCGTCGTCCGCCTCGGCTTCAAGGTGGTGCGCGACATGGTGTTCGAGGTGGCGCTCCGCAGCGGCGTATTCGATCTCGCGGAGTACGCGGAGACCGTAGCGCAAGTGCAGCGTCACAGCACCGTCACCGCGTACATCGCGCGCATCGTGTGCGAGAAGGCTCGCATCGACGGCGATCACGCCTTCATTTGCGGCTTGCTGCACGACATCGGCTTCGCTGGGCTCTTGTTCGCCGTGACTCATTTCGAAGGCTCGGAGAGCCCACCGCTCGAGCAGCTATGGGGCGACGTGGACGCGCTGCACGAGCGCGCCTCCGGTATCCTAGCCACACTGTGGGGATTGCCGCCGGCCATGGCCGAGGTGGTCGGCCACCACCATCACCTGCACACCGGAGAGTTCTCCAAGGTGGCCGCGGCGATCTGCATCGCCGATCGCCTGAGTCGATCGTTCGGGGCCGACGTGGTGGGGCCGGTGGACGAGCACGGGATCGCGATCGCCGCGGACTGCGTGCCCGACGTGGACTTCGAGATCGCCCGCGCCGAGCTGTTCATCTCCGAGGCCAAGCTCGATGAGATCCAAGCCGAGGCCGAGCAGCTGGTGCCGCAGATCTTGTGGCTCTAGCGCAGTGAGGCTTAAGGTCTGCTGCAGCCATGACCTACGTTGCCGCCGACGCTCGCTACGCCACCATGACCTACCGCCGCGCGGGCAACAGTGGCCTCAAGCTGCCCGCCATCTCGCTCGGGCTGTGGCATAACTTCGGCGGAGTGGACAGCCTTGAGAACGCGCGCGCGATGCTGCGGCGCGCGTTCGATTTGGGTATTACTCACTTCGACTTGGCCAACAACTACGGGCCGCCTCCCGGCTCCGCGGAGCGCAGCCTCGGCCAGCTCCTGGCCAGCGATTTTCGTCGCTACCGCGACGAGCTCGTCATCTCGACCAAGGCTGGCTACGGCATGTGGGCAGGGCCCTACGGCGACTTTGGCTCGCGCAAGTACCTGATCAGCAGCTTGGATCAGAGCCTGACGCGCCTGGGTCTCGAGTACGTGGACATCTTCTATCACCATCGACCCGATCCCGAGACGCCGCTCGAGGAGACGATGGGCGCGCTGGATCACGTCGTGCGGTCCGGCAAGGCGCTGTACGTGGGCATCTCCAACTACCCGGCGCCGCTGGCGCGACGGGCGGCGGAGCTGCTGCGCGAGCTCGGCACGCCTTGTCTGATCCATCAACCGCCCTACAACATGTTCAACCGCGGTATCGAAGCGGAGCTGCTCGACGTGCTGGCGCAAGAGGGGGTCGGCTGCATCGCGTTCTCGCCGCTCGCACAGGGGCTGTTGACCAAC
>JAEYOT010000397.1 GCA_023411445.1 Pseudomonadota bacterium | reverse complement strand
GCAGCATCGAAGCCGCGCGCGTCACCGCCGAGGCGCTGGCCGGCGCCGCCCAGCACGAGCTGGAGCTGGCGCTCGCGGACGCGCCCGAGTCGGGCCACAAGCAATTCTTGCGTGAGCTACCGACCTGGGTCTTCGAGCGAGCTTCCTGAAGGGACGACACATGCAGCGCGATAGCTACTTGTACGACGTGGGCGGCGAGCCGAGCCTCCCGCCGTTTCGTTTCACCGGCGTCGGGATGCGCGTGTTCCCACTGCGCGCCAGCTTCTCTCGCTTGCAGGAGTTCTGCCAGCGTTTGCTGGGCGGCTTCCCGGACGTCGCCGAGTTTCGTCCCATCGACGGCTTCGTGGAGCTGATCGTGCTGGAGTACTCCAGCATCACCTCGGTGGAGCAGCCGGCATTTGCGACCTATGGTCAGACCGAGGTGTTCTTCATGGTGCCGGTGATGTGGCGCGAGCGCGCCACCGGCAAGCGCCATTTCGCGGTGATCACGCCGTACATCTTCGTCGACAACCCGGTCTCGGCGCGGCTCGGCCGCGATCTGTTCGGCTGGCCCAAAGAGGCGGCGTGGTACCGGCGCGACGAGATCGGCAGCGGCCCCAGCCCCGGGGGCGCCACGCAGCTGCTCTCCATCGACACGGAGATGCTGACCGAGTCCGGCACCGTCAACTGCCGGCTGCTGGAGATCGATGACCAGCCCGAGCGTGAGTGGCTCACCTTCGGTCGCAAGAAGTCGCCCGACGACGCGCCGCTCGATCTGGGCACCGCGTTCAAGCTCATGTCGCGGCCTTGGCTCGCCGCCGGCCGCGGCTTGGCGCTGTGGCGACGCAGCTTGCTGGACGTTTTGACGCAGCCCACGCAGGCGCTCACGATGCTGAACATCAACCTCAAGCAGTTCCCGCAGATGGATCCGGAGAACACTGCTTGCTACCAGGCGCTCACGGTCACGCCGCTCCGCACCACGCGGCTGAACGGCTTCGGCTTGATCGGAGAGCGCAAGCAGCTGCTGGGCGATCCTTCCGGCGGCTGCTTGGTGCGCATCTACGAAGATCCCACCTGGCCGGTGGTGCAGAAGCTGGGCCTGATCTACGACGACGCCACGCCGCAGAGCACGGAGCCCGGAGCTCGCTTGATTTACCGCTTCAAGCCGGTGCTGCCGATCTGGAGCAACTGCGACTTCGATCAGCTCCCGTGCCGCATCCTCAGCAGCCGCGGCACGCCAGCCCGTGGCGCGAGCGGAGGCACGATCGGCGCCCGCGTGCCGCTCAACACCACGCTCGGCTCGCGCACGCTACTGGGGGCGTGCGCCGGCACCACCATGAGCGGAGTCAAGCTGCAGCTGTTCGGGCTTAGCGCCGAGGGACACGCCCACCAACGCATCGTGGACGAGCTGAACGCGCTCGAGATGGGCTACCGCTTCGAGCTGCCCCGCGAGCGAGGGCCGCACGAGTCGAGGGTCGTGCTGGCGGTCGCGACGTTCGAGGGCATGCGCGCCGATCGGCTGAGCTTGCCCGGCTGGCACGGCACGCTGGTGGAGCTGCTCGTCCCCATCTCCTACCGGCGCGAGGGCGAGGAGCCGCAGCTGGCGCTCTTGTCCCACGCGGCCTTCGCCAACAGCAACGCGCTCGCCACCGCCATGCACGAGGTGCTGGGCGGCAACGTGATGTTGGCGAAGATGCGGCGCGGCGACACCGCCGAGCAGGCGCAAGGCATCGACAATCGCCTCCACGTGTTCCGGCTCAGCGCCAGCGTGGTGCGCCAGTATCAGCTCGGTGAGCGGGCCCGCGTCATGCCGGTGATCGACGTGTTCGGGGTGCCGCGCGACGTGAAGCACCAGTCGCTCCGAACGCATGTGGTGCCGCCCATGCTTCAGGCCGGTCTGCACGACCTGCCCTCGGTCCCGGTGCTGCGCTTGAAGCAGGTGCCGTCCGCCGAGGACTCACGCCGCACGTCGTATCAAGCGCTGGTCAGGAGCGAGTGGCATGGCGCGCGCGGGAGCACCGAAGACGTCGGCATCGATCACGAGATTCGCCTGTTCGAGTACGACTCGCTCAACCTCGTCAATCGGCTGGGTCTCGCGCGGAACGAGCCTGACGTGGAGTGTCACATCGCCGAAGAAACGGACGATTTCGCCGAGCAGTGGCAGGTTCACCGCCGCCCGTTCGCCGAGACGCTGCTGGTGCTCGAGAACGACGTCACCGTGCGCTCCGAGGTGTTGTGGGAGCGTCGGGGCACGTGAAGCCGATCCGCGTCGCCGTCATCGGCAGCGGCTGCGCCGCCATGACCACGGCCTTCGAGCTGACGCGGCCGGAGCTGCAGGGGCGCTACGCCGTCACGGTTTACCAGCAAGGCCACCGCTTGGGCGGCAAGGGCGCGTCCAGCCGCGGCCCGGCGGGGCGCATCGAGGAGCATGGCCTGCACGTCTGGCTCGGCTTCTACGAAAACGCGTTCCGGCTGATGCGCGACTGCTACGCGGAGCTCGGTCGCGATCCGGAGCGCGTGCCGATCGCCACCTGGCGCCAGGCGTTCGCGCCTGCGTCGCACGTCGGCGTGACGGATTGGTCGAGCGACGGCGGCTGGGAGCCGTGGACGGCGGTGTTCCCGGCGCTGCCGGGCGAGCCGGGCGACGACTTCACGCGCGATAACCCATACACCGTCACGGGCTACGTGGTGCGCATGCTGGAGGTGCTGCGCGCGCTGCTCGTCGCGGCCACCCAGCAGGTCAAGGACGGGGCCGCCTCCGAGCCGGCGCGACGGCAGCAGCTCGGCACGTGGCTGCGCTACGGTCGGCTGGCGGCGCTGGCCGGCGCTTCAGAGGTGGTGATGCTGCTCGAGCAGCTCGGTCAAGGCAGGCTGCGTGAAGCGCAAGCCCCGCTCGCGCAGCTGCTGCAGCGCTTGCAGGGCGCTTTGGTCGCCGAACGCACGCGTTTGATCGAGGGCGCAGACGACGCGCGGCGCGTCTGGCACGTGATCGACTTGGTGCTCGCCATCTTCCGCGGTCTGGTGCAGTCCGGCACGTTCTTGGATCCGCGCGGCCTCGACGCGCTCGACGAGCACGATATCCGCGACTGGCTGCGCAGCTGGGGCGCGCAGGAAGACTCGCTGAGCAGCGGCTTCGTGCGGGGCCTGTACGATCTGGCCTTCGCCTTCGAGGCGGGTGACATCAATAGGCCCGGTATCGCGGCCGGTCAGGCGCTGCGCGGCGCGCTGCGCTTCTTCTTCACCTACCGCGGCGCCTTCTTCTGGAAGATGCAGGCCGGCATGGGTGAGGTGGTGTTCGCGCCGCTGTTCGAGGTGCTGGAGCGGCGCGGCGTGCGCTTCGAGTTCTTCCACCGGCTCGAGAACGTCCAGCTCGCCGACGCCGAGCCGCACGTTGCGGCGCTTTCGTTCGACGTGCAAGCGCGGCTGCGCGGTGAGCGCTACTCGCCGCTGGTGGACGTGGGCGGCTTGCCGTGTTGGCCGAGCGAGCCCGATTTCTCCCAGCTCGAGGACGGCGAGCGGCTGCGCGCGGAAGGTTGGGACTTCGAGTCGTTCTGGGACCGCCGGCGCGTCGCCGACAAGACGCTCCGGGTCGGCACTGACTTCGACTTCGTCGTGCTGGGCGTCGGCATCGGTGCCATCCCCCACGTGTGCTCGGAGATCTTGGCGCGCGACGCGCGCTGGCGCGACATGTGCGAGCACGTCAAGACGGTCGCCACCCAAGCCGGTCAGGCTTGGCTGTCGGAAGATCTGGCGGCGCTGGGCTGGCCGCTGCCGTCGGTCACGCTCTCCGGCTTCGTGGAGCCGTTCGACACCTGGGCGGACATGAGCCACCTCCTTTCGCGCGAGCTGTGGCCGCTGGCCGGCCGCGAGCCGCAGAGCTTGGCGTATTTCTGCAGCGTGCTGGCTGATCCGGGGCCGGCGCTCGTGCCGCCGCGACCTCCGCCCGGCCAGGCGAGCGACTACGTCGCGAGGTGTCGCGCCCAGGTGCGCCAAAGCTTCGCGGGCTTTCTCGATCAGCACGTCCACCAGCTGTGGCCGCGGGCGCGCGACGCGAGCGGGCACTTCCGTTGGTCCCTGCTGATCGCGCCCGATCCGGAGCTCGATCGCGAGCTGCAGGGCAGCGCGCGCGTCGAGCAGCAGTACGTCAGCGCCAACGTGAGCCCGACGGATCGCTTCACGCTCTCGCTGCCCGGCAGCACCAAGTTTCGCATCTCACCGCTGGACGCCAGCTACGACAACTTGACCATCGTGGGCGACTGGACCGCGTGCGGCTTCAATGAATCGTGCGTCGAGGCGGCAGTCATGTCCGGGCGGCTCGGCGCGCACGCGATCGCCCGCTTCCCCCGGCTGGAAGACATCGTCGGCTACGATCACCCCTGAGGGCGTTCGAGGCTAGAGCGCGTCGCGCAGCGCTCGCGCGCGGGTCAGCAAGGCGGCGCCCGTGGGCTCCACCTTGCCCAGCGCGTCGGTAAGCACCTGCCGCGCCCGCTCGCGCTCGCCGCGCTCGGTCAAGAGCGGCGAGAGATCGCAGGCCGTCTTGAGCTCGAACAAGGCGTGCTCGCGCTCCTGCGCCAGCAGCAGCGATTGCTCGAGCAGCGCGAGCACGTTGGCCGACGGCTGGCCCAGCCGAGCGGCGACGGTCGCCTTGAGCCGATACAGCTCTGGATCGTAAAAGTGATCGAGGCCCGTCGCGGAGGCAGCGAGCGCGTGCTCCAGGGCGCCCCAAGCGTCCGTCGCGGCGCCGACGGCCAAGAGCGCCTCGGCCAGCCAGGCCAGCCAGTAGGCGGCGGGAGTGCGCGCACCGACCGCTCCGAGCGCTGTCAAGTTGTCACGGATGCTCTTCAGCGCTTCCAGATCCTGCTCTTGGTGCACCTTCCGGGCAGCGACCGCGATGGCGGCCAAGGGCAACAGCTGAGCGAAGCGATGCTCCAGGCAGCGCGCCAACAAGGCGTCGGCTGCGGTGTACGCGCGCTCCAGCTCGCCCAGCTCGCGGTCCAGCATCAGCTCGTACAGCTCCGCCATCGCGTGCGAGAACGGGTCGCCTTGCGTGGCCATGGCGGCGGTGATCTCCGCAGCTTCCGCCCGCGCCCGGTCGACCGAGCCCAAGGCGGCGCGCGCGTAGGGGCCGAGGATGGCCGCGTAGGCACCACCGCAGCCGCCGTACTTGGCCACCATCGCCGCGTGATCTTGCAGCTGGTAACCCGCGGCCTCGTAGTGGTGCAAGCAGCGCTGAAACTCGCCGGAGAACCAGTAGAAGGTGCCCAGGCAGTTGTGCGCCATGTTGCGGTCCAGCCGTGTGAGCCTCTCGGCGGCCAGCAAGCTCCCGATGCGATCGGCGTACTTGAGCGTCGCGGGCTTGTCGCCCTTCACCACGTGGACGTTCCACACGCCGCGGATCACCGGGAAGGGTACGCTCTCCAGGCTGTGGCACAGCTCGTCGGCGCGCTCGTATGTAGCGGCGACGGGCGGGGCCGCGTAGCCGTACAGCGCTTGCTGTATGGCGCCGCGCGCGGACAAGATCTCGAGCTCGCGCGCGTCGCGCTCCTCGCTTTGCGGCAGCGTGTGCAGCAAGCGCAGGCACTCGCCGTAGCCTTGATCGGCTTCTTGCAGCGCGTGGCGGCCGGCCCAGCGCGCAGCGGCGCGTCGCCACAGCTCCAGTGCGCGCT
>JAEYOT010000330.1 GCA_023411445.1 Pseudomonadota bacterium | reverse complement strand
GCCTCGCGCAGGTCGCCCTCTCCGGAGAGCAGGCAGTGGGCTAGCCGGTCGTAGATTTGAGCGTCGGGCCGGCCCTGGAGCGCCCGGGCGTAAGATTTGGCTGCCGCCAGCCAGTTCTCGCTCCGCTCCTCGTACCGGGCTTGCTCCAAGTAGCTCGAGGAGAGCTCGTGCTTCGCTCGCGCCGCCACTTCACTAAGTTGCTCGGCCAGCGCGGCGTCGCTGGGCGCCAACGAGACGGCGATGCGGAGCGCGTTGGCTGCCCCGACGCTGTCGCCCTTGTCCAGCGCTTGTTTGGCCGCTGCTGTGTAGACCTCAACCTGGCGGCTACGCGCCGCGTGCATGCGCTCTTGATAGCGGCGCTTCAGCTCTTCGGCGGCCCAGCCTTTGCGAATCGCGTCCTGCTCGGCTGCCTCCTGCTGCTGCCGCTCTGCCTCCGCCTCCCGCTGACTAGCGCTTGGGAGCGGTCGGCCCAGCTTACGCGCCAGCGCCCGACGGCGCAGCTCCGGGTCGCTCGGGCGCATGGACTCGGAGGGGCGAAGCGGGTGGGTTCCGCTCGGGCTCGGCGGCGCGCTGGCGCGTGGCGCGCCCGACGGCGCGTGTGGCGCGCTGGGCGCGAGCGGCGGCAGGGAGATCGGCGCGGCTGGCGGAATGCTGGCACCGCGGCTCTCCGCGCTGGCTTCGGCCTGAATCGTTCGCATCACCTCAGCCAGCGCCGCCTGGTGCGCTGGGCTGTCGCCTTGGCCCGCGTCGAAGGCGCGCGTCTTGGATTGCGCTGCCAGGTAGGCGTCGTATTCGGCGCGGCTCGCGCTACGGCTGAGCACGTCGTAGCTGTCCGTCAAGCGCGAGAAGATGCGCTCCAGCTTGCCACGGAAGCTGCCGACCTTCTTGCCGTAGTACCGGTCGGGGTGAAACAGGTTTACCACCTCGAAGTACGCGGCCTTGATCGCCTTTTTGTCAGCGGTCGGCTCCACACCGAACAGCTGGTAGTGCGTGAGATGCTCCAGCCGGTAGTACAGGTCCAGGATCTGACGGCGTCGCGCCAAGTCGATCTCGACGTCCTCGTCGAGCTCAGCCGGATCGTAGAGCGAGGCCGCAGGGTGCTTCGACTCGGCGCTCGCGACCATCTCGACGATGGGGCCGAGCCGGAACTGTCCGGACGGGCGCGGCGCGGGTGCAGGCGAGAGCCGGCGCTCGACCACCCGTGAGGGCTGCTCGAACACGAGCACGCCGAGCTCTGCCAGACGCTCCAGCAATTGGCTCACTTCCTCGAGCGTCTTGCCGGTCTCCTCAGCTAGCTCGGCTAGCGTCGTGGTGCCGTCGACACGTGAGACCACGAAGGCCTCGGCGGGGCTGATCGAGAGCCCCCGGAGGTCCGTCCCCGGCAGTAGCCGAGGTAGACGGCTCGCAGTCGTAGTCGTCAATGCCTGCCCGTAACCGGCAGGACTTTAGCGCACGGGGTGCCCAAGTCCCAAACCTGAATGACTGTAGGTATTTAGGAGCCAAAAAGCTCAGGGTACGGCGGAGGGGGTCGGCGCCGTCTGCTGGATCACGGCGGACTGGATCTTCATCGCCTCTTCATACGCGGCCAGCGAGCGTTCGCGCGCCTTTTCAGCCTCGGCGCTCTGGCCGGAGCCGCTCAGCGCCTTGGCGCGCCGCTCCTCCAGCAGCCCGCGCACCTCGAACAAATGACCGCGGAAATAAGTCGGCTCCTTTACCTCGCCCAGACCTTCGGCGATCTCCGCCTCCGCTTGGTCGAAGCGGCCGGCGCGGCTCAGCAGGTCCGCCACGCGGGCGCGCGTGTCCGCCAGCACCTCGCGCACCTCGGGCAGGGCTCCCGGCGGCTTGGGACCGCTCAGCAGCGACTGGAGCGGGCGCAACGCGGCGGACACGTCGCCGCTCGCCTCGTGTTGGTCGGCGACGTGATGCGCGCTCCGCGCTTGGCTCAAGAAGGCCAGCAGCACCGGGTCGATCACCTGCTGCTGCTCCTGGGAGCCGGGACCGCAGTCCTCGCGCGGTGAGCGACTGCACGCGACGAGCACCAGCAGGGCCAAGTAGCAGCACCAGCGCCGCGCGCTCATCGCACCCCCCACGCCGCGAAGCGGTTGTCGCGCAGGTCTCGACTGCGCGCGCTGGCGATGATGTCCATGCGTGAGCTCGTGTCTTTGGTCTCGAAGCGGTCGCTGAAGAGCGGCGCGGCGCTGCGCGGCTTGGCCAGCTCGACGGAGCTCACCGGCGCGCTTGCTGCTCCAGGCTCGGCCTTACGAGTCGCCGTGACCAGCAGCATCACGACCGCGGCCGCCGCCAAGGCGCTCCCGGCCACGCCGAAAGCCGCGTAAATCACGTTGCCGCGGCGGCGTGTGGCGCGCGCTACCGCGGCCTCGACCTGCGGCGAAGCATCGCCCGGGGCCGGGCCGAAGGCGGCGCGCAGGGCAGCCAAGGTCGCCGCGTCCTCGTGGGGGCTACTGTGCTCGAGCGCGTCCCGGAGCCGCGCCGACTCGGCCAGCTCTTCTGCCGTCGGCGGTGCGAACGGATCCTCCAGCGCTTGCTCGATCAGCCGCTCGTTCACCGCGGCGGAGAGCTCCGTGGGGCGCAGCGCTGCTTCCAGCGCGCCAAGCCAGGCGGCTTCTTCCGCCGGTAGCAGCGGGGGTAGATCGTCGTCAGCTTGGCTCACGTGCCAGCTCCTTTTTGAGCGCTGCGACGGCGCGGTGCAAGACGACGTCGAAGGTGGCGGGTGTTACTTCTAGCGCCGCGGCGCACTCTTCGCGCGAGCGCTCTTCCAGCACCCTCAGCGTGAGAGCGCGGCCGTAGCGTGGATGAAGCCTGTCGACCAGCTCCTCCACGCGCTGGCGAGCGACGGCCAAGTCCTGCGCTTCGCTGCGGATAGCATCTTTCGCCTCACGCTCGCCTTGATCGATCTCGCGCTCCAAGTCCTCGGGGGTGAACACGGTTTCGCGCTTGCGCGAGCGCAGCTGATCGAGCGCGACCCGCAGCGCCACCACGCGGAGCCAAGGGTAGATGCCGACCGCTTGCCAGCTGAACTGATCGAAGCGCTCGACCACCTTGAGGTACGTCACCGACAAGGCCTCCTCGGCCGCGGCCCGTGAGCCCAAGCGCGGCAGCAGCACGGCGCGAAACAATCTTGGTCCGTGGCGGCGCAAGAGCTCACCGAGCGCCGCGCGGTCGCCGCCACGGGCCCGCTCGCAGAGCCGCTGCTCTGCTGCGAGCTCGGCGGCGTCGGGCAGCTGCCCCACCACCGGCGCCTTCGCTGGCCCATCGGCTGACACTGAATCCAGCCTTCTACCAGGATCTGGGCGGGTAAGGGGACAGTGGGCACTGGGAGACAACGCGCGAAACCGGCCCGCCTTACGGTCGCTTGGCCGCCCGCGGCAAGGTGACCGCATTTGCGCCGAGCTGCAGGCTGAGCTAGCCGGGGGCGCCCATGGCCGAAGGCTCTCGCGTTTGCCCCCACTGCGGGGCCCTCAACGCCATCGACGACAAGACTTGCTACCGCTGCGGCAAGGCGTTCCCGAGCGCGCTCGGCTCCTCAGCCCGCGGCGTGTTCGGGGCCTTCGCCAGCGACGGCACCGGCGCGACGAAGCTGATCGCGCTGATGTGCTTGGTCGTTTACGCCCTGGCGGTCGCGACCCAGGGCGGCTTCAAGCTGGATTTGAGCCTGACCGGGGCCTTCCGGCTGTCCACCCTGTTGCGCTTCGGGGTGCTGTATCCGGGCATCGTGGAGTTCGAGCCCTGGCGCCTGCTGGCGTCCGTGTACGTGCATTTGGGCATCCTCCACATCGGCCTCAACGTCATGTCGCTGGTCAGCCTCGGGCGGAATGTAGAGCAGCATTTCGGCTCCGCGCGCTTCATCGTGCTGTACACGCTCACCGGCATCGGCGGCTTCGGGGTAAGCGAGCTGTGGGATCGCTTGGGCGGCAGCCCGTCGATCACCGCGGGGGCGAGCGGCGCCATCTTCGGTCTGGTGGGCGCTTACGTGGGCGTCCTGTTCGCGCGCCGCAGCCCGGAGTGGAAACGGGCGCTCGTAAACAACCTCATCTACGCGGCCATTCTCGGATTCGTCCTGCCGGCCAACAACGCCGCGCACCTCGGCGGCTTCGGCATCGGCATCGTCGCCGGGGCGCTGCTCGAGCGCGAGCGTAACCGCCGAAAGCACGACCGCCTGATGGGCGTCCTCGCCGGGCTCTGCCTCGTGGCCAGCGTGGCTTCGGTCGCCCTCTCGACCCAGTCGCCGGTCTGGAAACAGGCCCAGCTGCTGGAAGAAGGTGGGCGGGGCGGCCGGAATTCGGAGTAGGCTGGGGCTTCGCCTCATGCCGGTCGTCAATCCGCTCGCGCGGGAGCTCGTCTTCAAGGTCGTCTATTACGGACCTGGGCTGGGTGGGAAGACGACCACGCTGCAGCACATCCACGCGACGGCCAAGCCGGAGCACCGCGGCAAGATGGTCAGCTTGGCGACGCCGGTCGATCGCACGCTGTACTTCGACTTCTTGCCGATCCGCGTGCCGCACGTGCGCGGTATGGGAGTGCGGCTGCAGCTTTTCACGGTGCCCGGTCAGGTGCATTACAACGCGACGCGCAAGCTGGTGCTGACCGGCGCCGACGGCGTGGTACTGGTATTCGACTCTCAGCGCGCGCGTGAGGACGCGAACCTGGAGACGCTGGAGAACCTGAGGGACAACCTCCACGCGCACGGTAAGTCGCTCGCGGAGGTGCCGCACGTCGTCCAGTACAACAAGCGAGATCTGTTCGACATTACCCCGGTGGGCGAGCTGGAGCGCGCGCTGAATCGCTTGGGCGCGCCTTCCTTTACGACCATCGCGACGAGCGGCGAGGGCGTGTACGAAGCGCTGGAGGCCATCACGCGGCAAGTGATGGAGGACTTCGATCGCCGGGTCCCGGAGTCCCGAGCGCTCGAGCGCGCTTCGCTGGAGGTGCCGGAGGGCGGCTTGGTGGAGGCGCTACGC
>JAEYOT010000582.1 GCA_023411445.1 Pseudomonadota bacterium | reverse complement strand
GTGGCGGGGAAACCGGCCAGCTTGAGCCGACGCCGCGCCACCTCCAGCGCTCGGGCGCTCTCGTCAATCGACAGGGCCGCGCGGCCGAGCTTGCGCGCCACCGTGCCGGTGGTGCCGCTACCGGCGTACACGTCCAGCACCCAGTCGCCCGGGTGCGTGCAGCTCTCGATCAAGCGCTTCATGAGCGCTTCTGGCTTCTGCGTGGGGTAGCCGGTCCGCTCCTTGGCCACCGGCGCCACGATGCCGATCTCCCAGACGTCGCCGAGCGGAGCGCCGGGCGTGGCGTCCTCCGTGACGCTGGAGCGCGTGCGCCGGCCCTCGGCGTTGGTCACGGCGCGCTGCTTCTTAGTGCCCCAGGTGGCCAGCGTGGATGGCGCGAGCGGCTCGTACAGCTGCTGGAAGCGCGGCGGCACCTTGGGGTCCTTCACGTAGCGCAGCAGCACGTCGTGAACGCGCTGAAAATTTGGCGTTTTGGCCGGCCAGCGCCGGTAGCGCCAGATGATCTCGCTGGCGAAGCAGGCGCGGCCGAAGATGCGATCGCAGGCCACCTTCAGGTAGTGGCTGGTCTTGGGGTCGACGTGCAAGACGAGGCAGCCGTCCTGCGTCAGCAGCTCGCGCGCCGCCGCGATGCGCGGCTCCAGCGCCGCCAGGTACTCGTCGAGCGAATCCCAACGGTCGTCGAAGGCCGGCTTCAACGTGCGCACGATCTCGCCGCGCGCGCTGCGCTTCCGCTCCACCAGCGCGTGCTCCCGGCCGGTCAAGAACGGCGGGTCGAGGTAGGCCAGCGCGAAGCGCGTCGGCTCGCTCTTCAGTAACCGCAGCGCCGTCAGGTTGTCGCCAGCCACCAGGATCGAGTCAGGGTCGCCTTTGCGCACGAGCTGAAGCTCGCCGCTGGCGGAAATTGGGCGGGATTTGGCCGAGGTAGCGCGGTCCGGCATGCGAGGTGAAATCGTAACTGGGCGCGCTCCCGCCGTTACAACTTCTCTGCGTTTGCAGGTTGCGCGGGCGCTGTTAGCCTCCCGCTCGCGATGAATCGCATCTTCTCGGCCATGCAGCCTTCGGGCGGTCTCCACATCGGCAACTACTATGGCGCGCTCAAGAACTGGGTCGCCATGGCGCGCGAAGCCGACGTCGAGACCCTGTTCTGCGTCGTGGACGCCCACGCCCTCACGGTCGAATACGACCCGAGCGACTTACCGAAGCGGGTGTTCGAGGCGGCCGCCGGCTACATCGCGGCGGGCATCGATCCGGAGCGCTCCACCATCTTCCTGCAGAGCGACGTGAAGGAGCACATGGAGCTCAGCTGGTATTTGACCACCTTGACCATGATGGGCGAGCTCAACCGCATGACGCAGTACAAGGAGAAGAGCGAGCAGCACAAGGACAACAACAACGCCGGCCTGTTCGCCTACCCGATCCTGATGGCGGCCGACATCCTGCTGTACAAGGCCACCACAGTGCCGGTGGGGGAAGACCAGCTGCAGCACCTGGAGCTCGCGCGGGACCTGTGCCGGCGCTTCAATCACCGCTTCCGCCCGGTGTTTCCGGAGCCGAAGCCGCGGCTCTCGTCGGCGCCGCGCATCCTGGGCATGGACGGCAAGCAGAAGATGAGCAAGTCCCGCGCGCAGCACGCGATCGCGCTCGAAGATCCGCCCAAGGTGATCGAAAAGAAGCTGAAGGGCGCGTTCACGGATCCGCTGAAGCTCGCGTTGGGCGACCCGGGCCGCCCGGAGATTTGCAACATCTTCACCATCCACAAGGCGGCCAGCTCGCCCGAGGCGGTGGCGGAGATCGACCGGGATTGCCGCAGCGGCGCCCTGCCGTGCGGCACCTGTAAGATGCGGCTGCGCGACGCGGTGGTGGCAGATCTGCAGCCATTGCAGGAGCGCTACGTGGAGCTGCGCGCCAAGCCCAAGCTGGTGTACGACGTGCTGAACGCCGGCGCCGCCAAGGCTCGCGACATCGCGCAGAGCACGATGAAGGAAGTGTACGACGCGATGGGGCTGACGAGCGCGGCGCAGCGATGAAAGGTCGGCGAGCGTCCGTCGCGCTGCTCTCGCTGCTGCCGCTCGCCTGCGTGCTCGCGTGCCGCGAGGAGCCGAGTGACCTCGAGCCGGACCGACTGGTGGCAGAGTTCATCCAGCGCATGCGGCGCGTGCACGGGGACCGCAAGGCAGCGCGCGCCGCGCACGACCTCTTGTGGAGCGAGGCGCAGCGCAACCTCGCCGAGCGAGCCAAGCGCGCCAGCGACGTGGCCGGCCGCGAGATCGCGCCGGAGGAGATGCTGCCCCCGTCTCGCTTCAGCCTGCACCGCGAGCCGCTGCGCTACGAGGCCCGAGTGGACGGGGATTGGGCCGAGGTGGTCGTGATCAGCGAGGGCGGCACCAGCCACCGCGTCAAATGCGTGCGCGAGGACGGCAACTGGCGGGTCGTGCTGGAGCTGCCGCCGCTGGCGCCGATCGAACGCCGCCTGGACGGCGGTCTCTGAGCGTCAGACCTCGAACTCTTCGCTGATCAGCGGCGCCGCTGGCGCTTCGCTCGCGGGCCCTTCGGCGTCCCTCTTGTCGCTCTCGACCTCGAGCGCGGCGTCGATGCGCGCGAGGACGCTCCTCAGCATCTCCTTGGAGCGCGCCTCGAGCTGCGCGCGCTTGCGCTTCTCTTCTTCCAAGTCGTGCGCGAGCGAGATGGCGGCGAGCAGCAGCGACTGCGGCGAGATGGGACGACCCGGCGCGCTCATGCTGCGCAGCCGCGCGTCGACCAAGTCTGCGAGGCGCCTCAGCTCTGTCTCCTCGGCGGAGGCGACGACGCGGTACGTCTGCCCCCCCACTTTGAGCTCGACTGGACTGCCTGCCATTCGCTGCGGACCGTAGCACCTGGGGCAAGGCATGGAAATGGCCACTAGCGGCTGATGCAGCGGCCAGCCGCGCTCCGAGCCGGGCCACTAGGATCTACCCAGCTTCTCCACAGGCAGGCCACAGCTCGCGACCTCACAGCTGATTTTGGCGGGCACGAGCGCCGAACGGCCGGCGTGGCGCTCAGCGGAGGAGCTTGACGATGACCTCGGCCAGCAGCGGCGCCACGTTGCGCACCGGGGAGGCCAAGTGCCGGCGCCCGATGGCCTCGGCCGCAGCGGCAGCGGCCAAGACGCTGATCTCATCGGTGGACTTGAACCAGAAGCCCTCCGCGCGAGCGGTTGCGACGGAGCGCTGCAGCGCGCGGTGCAGCAGCTCGCCGGCGAGCGAGAGCTTACCGTCCTGCGAGAGCTTGCCGAGCACGGCGCGCGCGTCGTCGGGTGCAGCTTCGAGCGCAGCGATGAAGCGACGCGTGAGAGCGCGCAAGCGTTCGAGCGGTGTGCGCGCTTCTGCGAGCGCCGCCTCGAGCTCGGCTTCAATGCGCTTGAGCGCGCGCTGCTCCAGCTGCTCGAGCAAGTGCTCCGGGCTGTCGAAGAACTCGTAGAACGTGCTGCGACCAACGCCTGCGTGCTGCACGATGCGCGTCACCGTGAGCGTGCCTTCGCGCAGCAGCTCAGACGTAGCGCGGAACAAGCGCTCACGATGCTCTTGATCGCGCTCCACGCGCGAAAGTGAGCGATCGTAGGCGCCTCGACCCGGTGCCGGCAGCTGTACGGAGCGACCCATTAGGAAGAATGTGTCCTAATAATCGTTGATACAGCATCGAAAATCGGAGCGCCACCGACCTGCGCGCGCCCGCGAACGGCACGGACGGTCGGTATTAAGACGAAGATGTTCTTCTAACTCGACGAGGTAGGCGGGATGCTTATAGAAGTAGTAGAAATGATTCAACGAATAATAAGGACAAGGGAGTCTTTATCAAGCCGGCGGATCGGCCGGCGCGGTTTGGGGCGGATGGTGATCCAACGAGAGCCTCCCCGTGGGCGCCCTCAGCCCCGCATCTGCCCGTGTTAGCCCCTTGAGCGCGGAGCTGGGCACCATCGAGCCCCTTGGGGGCGAGAGATTCGCTCCGGCGGGCCCGCCGGGCTCTAACGCGGAGCGCGGACTCCCGCTGGGGAGACAGCCAAAAGCGAAGAATGCGGCGACGGACGGGGCGCTCGAGGGCATGGGGCGGAGCGAGCGGAAGCGCGCTTGCGTGAGCCAGGCGGACGCAGGGCGGGCCAAGAGCCTAGGCAAGACTCTCGGAATGGCGGCGAAGGCGGCGTTCCAGCCGTTTCACGTGAAAGCATCGAGCTTGAGCTAGCCATGTCGGGTCCGGCCTGCGGCCACTTCGGCTAGGGCTCACGGGCTGCCTGCCAGCTGCACCCCGCGCGCTCGCCTCCCTCGGCACCGGCTCTGCTGGTTGTTCCACACGGTGCCGCCTAGACACGCTGCCAGAGCTGCGTCCGCGGTAGCTCCCAAGCGTCCCGTTTACCTGTGCTGTTCCTACGCTCTCCTGCCCCGCGCTCCTGTCGCCCTCCCGCCGGGCGTCCCGTTCGGGTCCGCCCGCTGCTCGCGTCCGTTCCGAGTTGGCTCCCGCTCCCCTGCCCCGGCCCGCCTTCTCGCCCGGCAGTTGCGCTGCCGCCCTTCGCTCCGGCGCCCCCCTTTGCCCCGTCCTCGGCTCCGACGGCGCCCTCCGCTCCCGTTCCCGCGCGCCCGCGCTCCCCCTCGCTTCTTCACGCCTGATCCCGCGCGAGTCCCGCTCGCTGCGGTTGCGGGCTGGTTTCGATCCGGTTCTGACTCGGCCGCGCGCACCCGCTCGTTCTCGTCTTCAGCACTAGCTCGCTTCCGCACTTATTACTGCTCGCGCTGCATGCGGGTACCGCTCATCCCGGGTTCGCGCGTCCTGCCCCGCCCCTACTGGTCGTGTTCCCGCGCCCCGCCTTTCTCAACAACTCCCCCACTCTCCGCGACCCCGCTGCTCCCGCGCCCCTTGCTCGGTCACCCGTCTCCTGGCCGACACGGCTTCCTTCCGCTCCTCGCTCCCCACCCGCTTCCGTCCTCCGCTCGCGCTCCCGC
>JAEYOT010000228.1 GCA_023411445.1 Pseudomonadota bacterium | reverse complement strand
TAGTCCGACAGCGCGCAGATGGCGTTGTCGTCGCCACCCTTCAGCACCGCGGCCACCAGCGGTGCGGCGGCCTTCACGTCACCGGACTGCGCGGCGAGCGAGAGCGCCACCTGTCCGAGGAGCGGATCGCCCAGCCAGGGCTCCACCCGTGCGAACGGCAAGCCGCCGCCCAGGGTCGCTAACGCCTCGGCCGCGGCCAGCTTCTCCAGCGGGTGCGCGGCGCCGAGCCCGGCCAAGAGCAGCGCGCGTGCCTGATCGGCGCGCGCCGCGCCGATCGCGCCGATCGCCTCGAACGCGGCCACGCGCACGTTCGGATCCGCGTCGCGCACCAGCGGCGCCAGCACCTCGAGCGCGCTCCCTTCGCCGGAGCGTCCGAGCGCCTCGATCGAGAGCTTCTTCCCGTCGGCGTCGAGCTTGCCGACGCGCGGCGCGAGCGCTTCCACCGCGAACTGTCCGAAGGCGCCGAGCGCCTCGACTGCGGCGTTGCGCAGGCCGACGTTGTCACCCGGCTCGAACACGTCCACCAGCGCGCTGAGCAGCTCGGGCTCGGGGCCGAGCTCGCTCGTCAGGCCGATGGCCTCCTTGCGCACCCGCCAATCGTCGTCGCCTAGGGCGAGCAACAGCGGCCCCACGCGCGAGCCGGGCGGCAGCTCGGCGATGCGTGCCACCGCCTGACGTCGCTCTTCCGGATCCGTGGAGCCGAGCGCAGCCTTCAGGTCCCGCTCTTGGCTCACCGGCGCGCCTCGCTCGCGGCCCCCACAAGCTGGGCCGTGGACAGCGCGCTGGTGAGGACATCGAACTCGCCGACGTCCAAGATGAACGTCAACCCATCTTGGCGGCTGACCACGCCAGCGATGCCGCGCACGTCGTCACCGCTGCCGAGCGCCGGCGCCGGCTTCACGTCCGCTCCCGCGGTGCCGAACACCTCGGTCACGCGATCGACACACAGAGCGACGCCGCGTCCGGTCACGTCGATCAAGATCCATTTGGCCCGACGCGGATCCGCCAGGGTAGGCAGCCCAAAGCGCACCCGCAGCTCCACCACCGGCACGATTTCACCGCGGTGATCCGCGACACCCGCGATCGTGGGAGGGGCGTGCGGGAGCTCCGTGATGGGCAACGGGTTGACGATCTCACGCACGTGATCGATCGGAACCGCGTACGAAACGTCGCCGACCACGAAGCCGACGAGACTCTTTTGCGGATCCGGACGCTCGGGACGGTAAGTCATCTCTGAGTCAGCTAGGCAAGATGGTACGCAGGTCCAAGAGCACGACGAAATTGCCGGGCGGACGCGCGACGCCCACCACGTGCTCGGAGGCGTCGCTGCCGAGCGTGCTGGCGGCGGGCTCGATTTCGCTCTGCTGCAAGCGGACGACTTGCCGCACCTCGTCTACCAGCAAGCCGAGCGTCTCCCCGCTCTGCGAGGAGGTGAGCAAGATGCGTGAGCGCCGCCCCGTCGGCGTCTCCGGCAGGCGCAGCTTACGCCGCAGGCACAGCACGGTGACGAGCAGGCCGCGCACGCTGCACACGCCCAAGATCTCCCGGCTGGAGCGGGGCACGGGCGTGATCGGCGGCGGGCTCAAGATTTCCTTGATGCCGGTCAGCTCGATGCCGAACAGCTCGCCACCGACGACGAACATCAAGAACTCGCGCAGCGGCGTGGATTCGCTGCCGCGCCGGGACAGGCGCGCAGCCGGGGCTCGGGTCAGATCAGCCATGCATCAAGCTCAGCCGCTCGCGCGGCGCCTCCGCTCCGGACAGCACTTCCTCGATCACGGCGCCCGAGTCCAGCACCAAGCCGACGCGCTGGTCCCCAAGCTCCGTAGCGCCGGCGAAGCCGCGCACGCGCGACAGCGACGCGCCGAGCGGCTTGATCACGATGTCCTCTTGGCCGAACAGGTGGTCCACGACCAGGCCCAGGCGACGGTTGCCCAGCGCCGCCACCACGACGAAGCGGCGACGCTGCTGCTCGCTCGGCTCCGCCAGCCCCAGGAGCCGGCCCAGATCACAAATCGGCAAGGAGCTGCCGCGCACCGTGATCACCTCGCGGTTGTCGACGCGGCGCACGCTGGCCGGGTCGAACGAGAGCGCCTCGGACACCGTCGCCAGCGGGATGGCGAACACCTGATCGTGCACCCTGACGACCAACGCGCTGACGATCGCCAGCGTGATCGGCAGCGTGATCGCCATCTTGGTGCCGATGCCGGCCTCGCTGTGCACGTCGATCACGCCGCCCAGCTTGTTGATGTTCGTCTTGACGATGTCCATGCCGACGCCGCGACCGGACAGGTCGTCGGCCTGCTCGCGCGTGGACAACCCGGGCACGAAGATGAGCGCGAGGATCTCGTCGCGCACGAGCTCGGAGGCCTCGTGCCGCGCGATCTTGCCGGACTCCACCGCCTTCTCCACGAGCGCGGCCTCGTCGATGCCGCGGCCGTCGTCCTCGACCTCGATCATCACGTGATTGCCCTTCTGGAAGGCGTTCAGCGCGATGGTGCCCGCCAAGGGCTTGCCAACCTCGGCGCGGCGCTCGGCTGACTCGATGCCGTGGTCGATGGCGTTTCTGATCATGTGCATGAGCGGATCGCTCAGCTCCTCCACGATCAGCTTGTCTATCTCCGTCTCCGCGCCGGTGATGACCAGGCGGATCTCCTTGCCCAGATCGCGGCTGATTTGCCGCACCACGCGCGCCAAGCGATCGAACACTTGGCCCAGCGGCACCATGCGCACTTCCAGGATGCCGTCCTGCATCTCGCCCAGGCGGCGATCGAAGTTTCTGTGGAGCCGCATCAGCTCCGTCGCCAGCTGGCGCGACCCCTCTCCGCGCAGGCGCTCGGCGATGCGCGACAGCGAGCTTCGCACGATCGAAAGCTCACCGACGATGTTCATCAAGTGGTCGAGCTTGCGGATGTCGACGCGCACCGTCTGCGTCAGGGAGCGTAAGGACGGCGAGGCCTCCGCCGCCGCCTCGGCCGCCATGCGGTCGAGCAGCATCGGGTCGAGCTTGGGCGCGGCCGCGACGCCGGCCAAGCTGCCGCGCATGGGCGCGACGCTGGGCGCCGCGGACTTGCGACGGCGCGGGATCTCCTCAATCACGACGTTGTCCGCACCCAGCGAGCCGATCAGCGTCGCCAAGTCGTCGCGCGAGGCCAGGAGCAAGTCCAGCTCGATGGCGTCGGCGCCGGTCGCCTCGCCCGTCGGCAGGTAGGTGATGATCTCACCGTGCCGCTTGGCGCGCTCTTTCATGTCGTCCAGCGCCTTGTCGATGGTCGACAAGTCGAACTGCACGCGCAGCCGGTACAGCTTGAGGTTCTGCTCGATGTTGGCGCGAAGCCGGTGCTCCTCGTACTCGGTCAGCACCGCCAGCATGCCCGGGTCCAGCTCGTAGTCACCGACCGGGCTGGCCCCGCGCTCCACGCTGGCGCCTAGCCGATCCAGGCGGCGGAACAGCTCATCCACGCTGGGGATGTCTTCGTCGCGCCCCTCCTTCTCGCTCTGCAGGATACGACCGTAGGCGTCCACGGTCGCGAACAGCACGTCCAGCACCTCGGGTCGCAGATCCATGCGACCGAGGCGCAGATCATCCAGCAGATCTTCCAGGCGGTGGGAGAAGGCGCCGAGCCGGATGGCTCCGAATAGGCCCGCCAAGCCCTTCAATGTGTGCACGGCCCGGAAGGCCTCGTTGATCAGCGACGGATCTTCTTTGCCTGCCTTCTGCGCGGCGTCGAGCGCGAGCAGGTTCCGGCTCAGCGTCTCGATGATCTCCTGCGCTTCGGAGAAGAACTCCTCGCGCGCCTTGTCGGTTATCTCAGGCATGAGCCCCCGGCGCCGACTCGGCACCCAGCTGCTCGAGCGCGTGCGCCGCGAGCGCCTCCGCCGTGAAGGGCTTGACCAGGTAACCGCTGGCGCCGAGCGTCATGCCGCGCTCGCGGTCGCGCTCGGACGAGGCGGTGGAGATGATCAAGATGGGCGTCGAGCGGTGAGCCTCGCTCTTGCGAATGAACGAGATGAGCTCCAGGCCGTTGATGTCCGGCATGTTGATGTCCGTGATCACCAGGTCCCAGGCGCCGCGCGGCAGCAGGCGCAGCGCGTCGAAGCCGCTTTGCGCCTCGACGATCTCGAGCTGGCCCAGCTCGCCCGCGGACGTGAGCGCCGCCCGCACGAACGCACGCATGCTGGCAGAATCCTCGACGAGCAGCACCCGGCGCATGGACACTCAGCATACCATCCTCCCTCGCGCCGGAAGCCTTTTGTGGCAGGCTGCTTTCCGCGCCCAATTCTGCGATTTTTCCCGCGAACCTCGATGAAACCCCGCACCGCGATTGTCGGCGCCGGAAGCTCCGGCCTGGCCGTGCTCAAGGCACTTATGGATGCTGGGGTTCCGGCCGTTTGTTTCGAACGGGGATCTAAAGTCGGCGGCAACTGGGTCTTCGACAACGACAACCAGCAGAGCCGCATCTACCGCTCTCTCCGCATCAACACGTCACGGCGGCGCATGCAGTACTCGGACTTTCCGATGCCGGCCGATCTGCCCGACTACGCCAGCCACGAGCAGGTGGCGCGCTACTTCGAGGCTTACGCCGAGGCGTTCGGCCTCAAAGCCCACATCCGCTTTCGCACGCCGGTGGAGCGCATCGAGCCGGGCGGCACGGGCTACGTCGTCCAGAGCTCGCACGGCACGGAGCCGTTCGACGCGGTCATCGTCGCCAACGGGCACCACTGGGATCCGCAGTACCCCGAGCCTGCGCCGCCCGGCACGTTCGACGGCACGGTGCTGCACTCGCATGACTACGTGAGCCCCCAGGAGCCTCAGCCGCTGGCCGGGCGTCGCGTCGTCGTGGTCGGCCTCGGTAACAGCGCGGTGGACATCGCGAGCGAGCTGGCCAAGAGCGGCAGTGAGGTCACGCTCTCGGTGCGGCGCGGCGCCTGGGTGCTGCCGCGCTACGCGCTGGGCAAGCC
>JAEYOT010000224.1 GCA_023411445.1 Pseudomonadota bacterium | reverse complement strand
CTGCTCACGCTGGCCGCTGCGCTGTGGACGTCGCTCGGCAAGTCCCGCCAGCGCTTCCAAGCCATGCAGGCGCTCGGACCGTACACGCTGCTGCGCGAGATCGGCAGCGGCGGCATGGGGCGGGTGTTCGAGGCGCAGCACCGCTTGCTGCGGCGTCGCGCGGCGATCAAAGTGGTGGCGCAGGAGGGCTCGAGCGAGGAGCAGCTGCGGCGCTTCGACCTCGAAGCGAAGACGACGAGCGAGCTCAGGCACCCGAACACCGTGGTCGTGTTCGACTACGGTCGCACGCGTGCCGGCGACTTCTACTACGCGATGGAGTACGTAGACGGCATCGACCTGGAGCGGCTGGTGCAACGCTACGGAGCGCAGCCGGCGGCGCGCGTCCGCCACCTGCTGGTGCAAGTGTGCGGCGCGCTGGCGGAGGCGCACTCGCTCGGCTTAGTGCACCGCGACGTGAAGCCGGCTAACCTGATGGTCGGCGTGAGCGGGGGCATCTTCGACTTCGTGAAGGTGCTGGACTTCGGCTTGGTGCGGGTGACGCGCGGGGTGGAGGCCGGCAAGTCCGGGCCTGGCATGCTGCTCGGTACGCCGCGCTACATGGCGCCGGAGTGCTTCGCCACGTCGCAGGCCGGTCCGCGCGCGGACTTGTACGCGCTGGGCTGCGTGGCGTATTTCCTGCTCGCCGGCGTGGAGCCGTTCGTGGCCAAGACCGACGCCGGCATCGCCTCCCTGCACCTGACACAGCCGCCCGCGCCGCTGCGGGGACGAGGCCGCGGCGACGTCACGCCGGAGCTCGAGCGCGTCATCATGCGCTGCTTGGCCAAGAGCCCGGAGGAGCGCTACGCCAGCGCCGCGCAGCTCTTGCGCGTGCTGAGCGAGCTATCGCTGCCGCCCTGGACTCAGGCGGACGCCGCCGCCTTCTGGGCGGACTACGCCGCCGAGCAAGAACCCGCCGCGCTGAGCGTGAGCGCACAGCGTGCGATTGGCGCCGTGCGCTGAGGCCCGGCGCCGAGCGCGCGGCGTGCACCTAGGGCCGCTACGGCAGCCAGCTGCAGGGTAGGCTGCGGCAGTGGCAGCCCCTGCTCACAACCAGCCGTGGCTCTTGGCGAGGAGCTCGATCTCTTCGCGGCGGGCTGCGAGCTCTTCGTTGTCCTTCACGGGCAGGAAGCGCGAGCTCGTGCCGGTGCGCGGCAGGTGCAGGTACTTGGTCGGTAGCACGGAGGTGATCTCGTTGACCAGGCGCTCGAACTGCACGACCGGCTTGCCCTCGACCTTCTTGGTGACCGTGAAGAAGGTCCACGGCATGTCGAGCTCGAGCAGGGCCTTGGCGTCGAAGTGGAACACGTTGGTGTTGAACACGCGCACCGTGGCCGGGTCGAAGCTGGGCGGGATGCGGAACTCTTCCAGCACGCACGGCTTGTCGTCGACCCGCACCGGGATGCCGCCGCGATCCGAGCCCAGTTTGTCCACCACCTCGGAGGTCACAGGCAAGCCGTGCGCCAAGTGGAAGCCCAAGATGGTGGGGTCCAGCGTGCCGCCGAGGTTGTCGATGTTGGTCATCATCAGCGTCTTGCCGCCGCGCGCGACGAAGCGTTCGAGCAAGCCGCTGCGCTTGAGCGCGTCGGGCAAGTCACCGTGGCCGGGCGCGTGCTCGCTGGGCTTGCCGCTCTCGTCGTAGAAGACGTCGCCCTGTGGCGTGAGCCGGAGCGATAGATCTTGCACGAAAGTGGCCACGTCGTCGCCGCGACGCGCGTCGCCCAGCGCGTGCTTGATCTTTTCGTCCGTGGACAGGCTCGTCATCAGCCACAGCGGCGGGCGTTTGCCGTAGCGCTGCTCGATGGTGGCCACCTCGCGCAGGCGCAGATCCAAGAACGTCTTGCCCGGGATGGCGTCGACCAGCGCCTTGACCACGCCGCCCATGCGCGTGGCCATGCCGCCTGCGAGGACGACCAATGCGTACTCGCCGCGCTCGAGCGCCGCGCGTCCGAGCGCCGTGAGCCGCTCGTGCTCGGCGCTGCCGGGCGCTGGTAGCTGCACCACGTCGCCCGCTGCGGGCGGTGCGATGGTGCCCTTCACCAAGTTGTCCGCCGGCGTGCCGGACTTGAGCGGTTCAGCCAAGCGAACCAGGCGTGCGGCGTCGAAACCGCAAGCACTGAGGGTGGCTTTGACGTCGGTGGGGAGGGCGGCGAGCTGTGCTTCGAGCGTGGTCATCCGGCCCGGAGGGTAGTGAATCTGCGCCCATCCGCCAACGACAGGAAATCTGGCATGATGCGAAACAATCGTGATGCGCGGAGCCTTTCTGCTGACGCTGGCGCTGCTGGGCGCCGCCTGCGCCACCCAGCGGGAACAGCGCGTCTCCTCGGCCGAGGCGCAGGCGCGCCCCGCGGACGAGCCCTGCGAGCCGCAAGGCAAGCCGCCGTCGCCGTCGCACGTTTGGGCGTGCGGTTACTGGCATTGGGAGGCGGTCCGCTACGTTTGGGTGCCCGGCCGCTGGGAGACGCCGCGCTGACGCGCTACGCTGCGCGAAGCCCATGCGTCGCCGCTCGCTCCGCCTCGTTTGCCTCGCGCTCAGCTGCGTGGCCGTGACGGCCTGGGCGCAGACGCCGATTTTGCACGAGTACATCGAGCCCGACCCGACGGAGGACATGGAGCTCGACGCCACGACGCAGGACGGCGCGATGCCGGCGGCGATCGAGACGGAGAGCGGGGTGGTGCCGGCCCCCGACACGCGCCAGGGCAAGCCGAAGAGCGAGCACGCCTACGGCGGCAGCGCGACGCCGGACAGCATCGACGCGAGCTACCGCGTGGATCGCGACACGACGCGACCAGACTCCGTGTCGTACGACGAGCCGTTCATCCC
>JAEYOT010000191.1 GCA_023411445.1 Pseudomonadota bacterium | reverse complement strand
TCGTAGCGGTCGCTTCCGGCGCCGCGGCGGCGGGAGCAGGCGCGGTCTCATCGGCGCGCTTCGGCTTGGGTGACGCCGCCTCCGCGCCGTCGCTGCTTGGGCGCTTCTTAGTTGAGATTGGCTCGCGCGGGGGCGCGGCGGCAGCCGTTGCGGGCGGCTCCGGCGGCGGTAGCGGACGGCCGGCGTCGTTCCGCTCCTTACAGCTCGCGAGCAGCCCCAGCAGGCTGCCGCAGAGGATCAGGGCGCGCGCTCGGCTCGGCATTCCCAAGCAAAGTCTCAGCTTGCCACACGAGTCAAGCGCCGGCGCGCCGAGTCGGGTACCCTCCGAGCGTGCTGCTCTCTCGCCCCGACGTGCCCCGGCCTTCACAGTCCGCTCGCGACAAGGCCAAGTCGCTGCTCGACCAACGCCTCGGCCAGTCCAAAGTGCTCACCGGTCGCGACGCCTGTGAGCGCTTCGTGCGCGATGAGTCCGAGGCCGAAGGTGAGGTGCCGGACGCGGTCGTGCTGGCAACCTCGGCCGAGGACATCTTGGCTGCGCTCGCTGTCGCGCGTGAAGCCGAGGTGCCGATCACGCCGCGCGCCGGCGGCACAGGCCGTACCGGCGGCGCCGTGCCGATGGCGGGAGGCATCGTGCTGGCCACAAGCGGCATGCAGAACGTCGTCGAGATCGATCGCAAGGAGGGGCTGGCCGTGGTGGAGCCCGGCGTCATCTTGGCGCACCTGCACGACGCCGTGGAGGCCGAAGGCTGGTTTTACCCGCCGGATCCCAACTCGCTGAAGTCCTGCGCCATCGGCGGCAACGTAGCCGAGAATGCGGGCGGGCCGCGCGCCTTCAAGTACGGCGTGACGCGCGACTACGTGCTCGGCGTGGAAGCGCTGTTGATCGGCGGGCAGCGCATCCAAGCCGGGCGCCGCACCATCAAGGGCGTGACCGGCTACGACGTGACCGGGCTCTTGGTCGGCAGCGAAGGGACGCTAGCGGTGTTTGGACAGCTCACGCTGCAGCTGATCCCCAAGCCTCCCAGCGTGATGACGCTGCTCACCCTGTTCACCGACGTGCTGCAGGCCGGCGCCGCCGTGCAAGCCATCATCGCCGCGGGGATTTCGCCCCGCTGCGTGGAGCTGCTGGACGCTTCGACGCTGGAGGCGATGCGGCTGGCCGGCAACGCGATCGACCCGGCGGCGGGCGCGATGCTGCTGATGGAAGTCGACGGCGACGACGCCTCGGTCGAGCGCCAAGCGGAGCGCATCCAAGGAGTATGCGATGACGTGCGCGCGCTGGAGGTGCTGGTCGCGCAGGACGCGGCGCAGCGCGAGCGGCTATGGGCGGCGCGGCGTGAGATGAGCCACGCGGTGCGCAAGCTCACCAAGCGAAAGCTGAGCGAGGACGTGGTCGTGCCCCGGCAGCAGATCGGTACGCTGCTGGACTTCGTGAGGGGCATCAGCGAACGCACCGGCGTGCGCACGTTGACGTACGGGCACGCCGGCGACGGTAACCTGCACGTGAACTTTTTGTGGAACGAAGACCACGAGCTGCCGGCGGTGGAGCGCGCCATCCTGGAGCTGTTTCAGCAGGTGGTAGCGCTGCGCGGCACGCTGAGCGGGGAGCACGGCATCGGCGTGCTCAAAGCTCCCTACCTCCCGCTCGAGCAGTCAGCTGACCTGATCGCGCTGCAGAAGGACCTGAAGCGGGTCTTCGATCCCCAGCACCTGCTCAATCCGGGCAAGATCTTCCCACCGGCGCAGCACCGCGCCTGCTGACGCCGCTGGCAAAGTCCGATACCATCGCTCGATGCGTGGCAAGCGGCGCCTGACCTTTCTAGGTCCGGGCAGCCCGCTGTCGTTCCCTGATCCCAGCGAGGCGGACGACGAGGGGCTGCTGGCAGTGGGCGGCGATCTGTCGCCCGCCCGGCTGCTGTTCGCTTACGACTCCGGCATCTTCCCCTGGTACAGCGCCGGGGTGCCACCGCTGTGGTGGAGTCCTAACCCGCGCGCGCTGATGGATCGCGAGCGTCTGCACGTCTCGCGCTCGCTGCGCCGCACGCTGCGGCAGGGCGCGTTTCAAGTCACGTTCGACGCGGCCTTCGAGGACGTGATCGTGGCTTGCGGGTCCAACCGCGAAGGTGGCACCTGGATCTTGCCGGAGATGGTGCAGGCCTACGTCAACCTGCACCGCTTGGGTCACGCCCACAGCTTCGAGGTCTGGCGAGATGGTCAGCTGGCGGGCGGCTTGTATGGGGTGCGCCGCGGCGGGCTGTTCGCCGCCGAGAGCATGTTCCACGTGGTGACGGACGCCTCCAAGGTGTGCTTGGTCGTGTGCATCGATACCTTGTTCCGCGCCGGTCTGCGCGTGTTCGACGTGCAGTTCGTCACCGAGCACTTGGCGTCGCTCGGCGCGTACGAGGTGGAGCGCGCGGAGTACCTCGCGCGGGTGCGTGCCGCGACGGGCGCCACGATGGAGCCAGCGCAAATCGCCGCGGCGCTAGCTGGTTGGCGCGAGCGGCTCTAGCGTCGTTTTCTCGGGCGCGCTCGCTCGCGCGCCGTGCCATGCTGCGCCGCCTCATGCGGAGCGCGATCCTGGTGTGCCTGCTGTGCGCCTGCTGCGGAGCGGCACCAGCGCCGCTGCTCCGCGCGCCGAGCCAGGCCCCCTGCGGCGCGCTCCCGCGCGAGCTCGGCCGAGTCGAGGACGACGAGCTGGACGAGATCTCCGGCCTGGCGGAAAGTCACCGTAACCCCGGCGTCTTCTACGCCCACAATGACTCGGGGGACGACGCGCGCCTCTTCGCGCTGGATCGCCAGGGCCAGGTGCTAGCCGAGCTGTCGCTCGCGGACGTGCCGACGTTCGTGGACGCCGAGGACATCGCCGTCGGGCCAGGTCCTTTCGGGGAGCCGTTCATCTACGTGGGCGACACCGGCAACAACTTCGCGTCCAGCGGCATTGGCATCCCGCGGCGCAAGGCAGTGGTGTACCGCGTCGCCGAGCCGGTGCTGGTGCCGGCGACTCGGCGGCGCCAGCTGACGTTGGCGGGCGTCCAGTCCATCGTGTTTACGTTCCCAGACGGTGCGCGCGACGTGGAGGCCCTGTTCGTCGATCCCGTGGAAGGCAGGTTGATCTTGATCAGCAAGCACCAGAGCGGGCGCTCGCAGGTGCTGGGCGCGAGCGCCGAGCTGCTCGCAGCCGGTGGCGGCGAGCTCGAGCTACTGGGCGAGCTGCGCTTTGGTCAGCCGCCGCTGCCCGGCAGCCCCATGCCGACCTCCGCCGCCATCTCGCGCGACGGCAGCGCCATCTTGGTGCGCACCTATTCTTCGGTCTTCTTG
>JAEYOT010000576.1 GCA_023411445.1 Pseudomonadota bacterium | reverse complement strand
GAGCCACCGTCGCCCGCTGAGCCGCCGGTCGGCGAGGTGCCAGCGCTACCCGCGACGGGTGCAGCACCACCTGTGCCGCCTACCGCCGCGCCAGCGGCGCCGGGCGTACCAGCCGTCGCGTCATGAGGAATGGGCGTCTCACCCTCGCAGGCGAGCACACCGAGAACACCCAGCAGGAGCAACCGTCGCACGGAGCCGATTTTACCCCAGGGCCGGACGTCCGCGCTTGGACGCGACGAGCGCGCCTTTGCACAATCCGCGCGGCGCCAGCTCAGGCCGAGAGCACGGTGCGGAGCGCATTCCACGCCGCCCGCACCGTGACGAAGCGCTCCTCCCGCTCGATCGCCAGCGCCGAGGCGACCCAGTCGTCCACCCGGGGTGAGAGATCGCCGCGCAGCGCGTGCAAGCTGGGGCGCGGCGCGCTCAGGCACTGGCGCATGATCTCGAGCACGCCGTCGCCCACGAACGGCGGACGACCGGCGAGCGCGCGAAACAGCACCGCGCTCAAGCCGTACACGTCGATGCGCTGGTCCAAGCTCTCGGTCGTCTCCTTCCAGCACTCAGGCGCGATGTAGCTGGGTGAGCCAGCGATGTGACCGGCGAGCGTCACCGCGCGCATGCGCAGGAACTTGGCGAAGCCGAAGTCCAGCAATCGCACGCTGCCGTCCGTCTGCACGAAGATGTTACTGGGCTTCAAATCGCGGTGCAAAATGCCGGCGTGGTGCGCCACTTCGAGCGTGCTCACCACCGGCTCGATGATCGGCGCGAGCTCACACAGCCCGAGACGCTCGCCGCGCTCTTCTAGCGCGTCCAGGTAGGTCTCGAAGTTGTCGCCACGCAGGAGCTCCATGATCAGAAACAGCGTGCCGTCGTCCCCCCACACTTGGTGATAGACCCGTACGGCGGCGGTGCCGGCCAGCACCGTGAGCGCGTGCACCTCGCGCAGCATGCGATCTTTGTAGGCAGCGTCGGGCCGCTTGGGCGGCTCGATCGCCTTGATCGCCACTTCGTCGCCCATGCGCAGATCCACGCCGCGGTAGACCGACGCCTGGCCGCCGCGGTCGATCACTTCCACCAACCGATAGCGACCGCCCACGACCAGGCCACAGAGGCCTTGCTGCGGCGGGTCGGAGGGGAATTGGCTGCTCACTGGGAGTCACAGAATCCCATCACTCGCCGGACATGGCTACCTCCTCATCCACGAGCGGCTATGCTCGGCGCATGTGGCGACGCGCGTGGGCTTGGCTTTCGGCTTGGATGAGCCTGAGCGCGTGCGCCGGGGACTACCCGCTCGCCCCCACCCCCTGCGACGAGTACTGCCACGCCACCAAAGACTTTCAGTGCAGCTATTACAGCCCTTCCAGCTGCGTAGTCCGCTGTGAACAACAAGGGTTCAACGCTCCCGAGTGCCGCGCGGAGCTGAACCAGGTGGTGAGCTGCGTGAGCGCAACGCCGAACGCGACACGCTGCACGCACATCGGCGATCCTGCCAGCGACCCGTGCGGAGCCGAGCTAGCCTCGCTGAGAAACTGCAGCGTGCTGCAGCGCATTGCCCGAGGCCAGCCGTAGGCGCCCCTAGAAGGCGCCTTCGAAGGCGATGGCCGGCACCGTCACTGGCCCGATCTCTTCGTAGACGCAGTCGTAGGCGTTGCAGTCACCGGTGAGCTGCTCCTTGTTGAGCGTGGTGTTCAGCACCTCCACGTGAAAGCCCCACCACTGATGGGGCCGCTTGACGTACCAGCGCTTCTCCAGCTTGAAGTCCACGCGCCAGAAGGGCGGCGTGCGCGGAGGGTGGCGCGCTGCTTCCAGGTATGCCACCTGCGCCGGGATCCCGCTGTAGAACAGAAAGCGGCTGCTGAAGCGCCACTCCTTGCCGAGGTCGTAGGAGCCAGCCAAGTTCAGCACGTGGGTGCGATCCGTGCTGGCGGGGCCGCTCAGCCGACCGTCGAAGCGCCGTGAGCGCGAGAGCGTGTACGACAGGAAGCCGCCCAGCTTGCGCGACAAGCTGCGCCGGATCATCAGCTCCAAGCCGTAGGCGTGACCGTCGGTGCGAAGGTCGAGTGGGTCGTCATCTTCGTCGTCTTGCTGACCCGTCTGCTGCAGTTGCAGCAGGCTGATCAGATCTGTCATGTCGTAGAAGGCGCTCTGAAACAGCGCGAGCGAGCTGGAGAACCCCGCCGGCAGGTCGTAGCTGAGATTGGCGCTGTGCTGCACCGCCGTCTGCAGCCCACCGGCCAGCGATGGCTTGAAGCCTGGGACGGCCGCGACGAAGCTGGGCGCCTGATGCACCAGCGCCAAGCCGTGCGTCACCTTCAGCTTGTCGGTCAGCTGGTACTCGGCGGTGATGCGCGGATCGATCGCTAGCGCCAAATCGCGACCGGAGGCGAAGAGATCGAGCCGCACGCCTGGCGTGAGCTGCACCCGCGGCGCGATGTTCCACACCAGATCGGCGTAAGCGCCGACCGTGAAGTCACGGCGACGGCGGTTGAAGCCGAAGTCGGCCGCGTCGTCACGGTCCTGGGGTTCCATGGGCGAGCCTTGCTCCGCCATCGCTTGGGGCGGCTTCGTCGGCTCCGGGTTCGGCGCCGGCCCGGAGC
>JAEYOT010000573.1 GCA_023411445.1 Pseudomonadota bacterium | reverse complement strand
TGCGGCAGCCGCAACCGGACTCGGACGATGCGACCGGAGGAGTGGCGCTCGGCGCGCCCGCAGCGGCGCTGGTGCTGCCGCCTACAGCGCTGGCGCCGCCCGCCGCGCTGGTGCCACCCGTGCTCATCCCGGCGTTACCCGCAGCGGACGACGCGCCCGCCGCGCCACCGCTGCCGCCGCCTCCGCTCGGGTCTACCACTGGGCCCATGCTGCACGGCGTCTCCGGCGCCGCGGCACCCAAGCCTTCCGGCGCGGAGTCCGCCTCGGTCGAGAGCCAGATGCGGTCGATACGTGCGCCCGGCTTGCCTGCCTTGAGCTTCAGCGTGCTCTTGCCAGCTGGAACCGTGAAGGGCATTTCGGTGCGCACCCAGCCCCACGTCTCAGGCAGCGTCACGACGCGGTCCGTGCCGCCGTTCACGCTGAGGAACACGGTGTCCGACGAGGTGTCGGGGCCGCTGCCGAGCAGCCAAGCGTAAATGCTGCCGCCCTCCGCGACGTCCAAGTCGTACCAGGCGACGTGCCCCTCGTCCGGAACGTCCGTCGCGCTGGGCGCTGCGGGATCCACCTCGAGGAAGGCGCCATTGCCGCGCCCCTCTTCCGCCACGCGCCGGAACGGCCCCGCGCGACGTGAGCTGCCTTCAGCCTCGATGAACACGCCCTCTTCCGCGTCCAGCGGGTACACGCACGGCGCTGGCGCGACGACGCGCACGTAAGTCCCCACCGAGGGCACGCCCTCCTCGGACACCAGGTGCAGCAGGTACTCGCCGGGCGGCGCCTCATTCACGGTGGCGGGCGGAGCTACCGTGATCTCGCCGTCTTTCGGCCCCGCGAGCACGCGCAGCGGCAGGTAGAGCTGGTTCTGGTTGTACGAGTGCGTCACCGCACCCGGCGCTAGCAGCGCGACTCCGCGCTCGGCGCGCACGTTGCCGCTGAACTGGATGGTGAGCGGCGCGCCGCCGACCATCAGCTGCTGCCCCTCCTCCACGCCCTTGATCTGCGGCCTCGGGCCCGCCGACAAGTAGGGCGGCGAGTAGATGCGCAGCTCGTTCTTCTCGCAGCCCGTATCGTGCACGTTGTCCTTGCCGCCGCCGATCAGCACGCGACCGTCTTTGAGGAGCAGCGCAAAGCTGTGGTAGCCGCGGGCGGTCGTTTCGGGCCATGGCTCTTCGGTCTTCACGGTCTTGGCGAAGGGATCGATCAGCTGTGGGCGTCGCACGCCATCGGCGCCGCCGGGCGCGCCGTCGAGCGACCAGGGGCTGCCCGGCTCGTTGGTGTAGCCGTTGAGCAGCAGCACGGTGCCGTCCGGTAGCCAAGTGGCCGTCGAGAAGATGCGACCGATGCCCAAATCCAGCGTGTCCCACTCGTCCGCCAGCGGGTCGTAGAAGTAGGCGCGAGCAGAGCCGGCTCCGTCGCGGCCGCCGTTCATGATCAAGATTTTGCCGTCGGGCAGCATCACGGACGTCGAGCCCTCACCTTTGTCGGCCCCGCTGCGCGGCATCATGGCGTTGGTCGCCTTGCGGATGCGCTGCGCAGCGCTCGGCCCGGCTTCGTGATTGAAGAGCCACATCTCGCCCACGCTGCCGACCAGCGCGACGGTGCGCGCCCAGCCGCCGGCTTTAGCGGCTGGCACCGGCTTCGGCAGCAAGAAGACGTGGGTGTAGGCTCGCCCGGGCTGGTTGAGCGTGCCGGGGATGTCGGCGGGCTGGCTGAGCACGGTGTAGGGGTCCGCGCTCGGATCTTCGTCCCAGATCGCCGGATCGAAGATCTCGAGCGAGCGGTTCTCTTTGTCGCCAGGGCCGCCCACGGACCAATGGTAGCCGCCGGCGATCAGCACGCGTCCGTCTGGCAACAAACGAGTGGTCGGGTACCACTTCATCCCCGGGCTCTGCGCCGGGCCGCCCTTCATGTCGGCCTCGATGCGGGTGAACTTGCCCTGCTCCGGATCGAACAAGCGCGAGTAGGTGAGCCCCAGCTCGGGTGAGGTGATGGGCAACGCGCGCGGGTAGTCCGTGCCGGCGACGTACAGGATGCGGCCGTCCGCCAGCGGCACGTGGCCGCTGCAGTACAGCACGTGGCGCTCGTCGCGCGCCTGCTCCGGTACCGGCTCCACCAGCAGCGTGTCGCCGTCTTCCACCGCGTCCAGCTTGGCGGGGTCGAGCACGAAGCTGATGCCGTGGTTGCGCTGCGTGGTGCCGTTGCAGCTCTGCTCACCGATGCGCTTGGTGCCCGTGAGGATGACCTTGCCGTCGCGCGCTTGGAGCACGCCGTGAATCGGTGCCACGTACCAGCCGCCGCTCGGCTTGCTCATGGCGTGCGCCGCCGTGTCGTCTCTCACCTTGGCGATGGGGCCCCAGGGGCCGGCTTCAGCCGCCCGGGCGGGGGCAGGTAACGCAGTCAGCAGCGCAGGCAGCGCCACGAGCGCGGTAGACCAGGGACGAAGTGCGGAGCTCGGACGGAGGTGCAACATGGGAACGTCACGCGAAGCGGCGTGACGGGACATCGTCGCGCCGCGAGCGCAACTTCACGTCTTTCGTGAGTGCGCCTCGCGCTGGCCTTTGTCATGAGGTTAGCGCGAGCGTTGCCGGCAGGGAGTGCTTTGCGCTTAATTTCCAAACTCTTGCGGCGCCGGTACCTGACCGAAACATGGAAGCGCCGGTCGTGGTCAGCGCATTGATACGCTGGGTGTGCTGCGCTGCGCTAGCCGGCCGCTCCGTCCTCCTAGAGCTCACGGGCAGAACTTCGGCTTTGCCAGCTGCCCGCGCATGCTCTTGATCTTGTCGACCCAGTCCGGGTTCGGGTTGTACTGGCTGATCGAGAGCACGCCGTCGGCGATGCGCTGGTTCACGTTGTTTGCGTCATCCCAGTGCGGATCGTGGCCGGCGGAGACGCCGTTGGCGCCGTAGCCCGTGTCAGCGAGCACGCCTTTGCCTGTCACCTGGCTCACGCCGGCCCAGGTCATCTGGTTCTCATTGCGGATCTTGGCGCTGGCGGCGAGCGTGCTGCCGCCTGAGGTGTTGGCGAACGTGAACTTCGAGAGATCGAAGTGGGAGTACCAGTTCTGGCCGTTCGTGCCGCCGTTGTCGTCGACCCAGGGCGAGATATCGATCGAAAAGTGCGCGTTGGGCAAGTGCTTGCGGATCGCGTCCACGTACTGACCGATGATGCTGGCGGACTCCTGCTTCGTCATCGGGCTGCCCTGGGTGGAGCCCGTGTACTGATACCAGTCCGGCTCCATCTCGAACACGATCGGCCTCGTGGTGCCGTAACACTGCGCGTAGCCGCGCGCGTACGACTCGTAGACCTCGATGATCTTGGCCAGATCTTGCTTGATGTACTGCGCGCCGAAGTGGCAGAGGTCGTTGGGCTTACCGTCGGTGTCTCCGCATTCGTTCACGTTGCAGTCGCACAGCTCGCCGTGGTGGCGCTTCACGTAGAACGCCGACACGTAAGCGACGATCACCGGGACCTGCTTGCTCAGTACGCCGCCCTCATTCCCCTCCTCGC
>JAEYOT010000125.1 GCA_023411445.1 Pseudomonadota bacterium | reverse complement strand
GGAAGGGGGAGCGGGAGTGGGAAGCGGGAGTGGGAAGCGGGAGTGGGAAAGGGCAGCGGAGAGGGGGAGGGAGCGGGAAGCGGGAGCGGGGAGGCGCCGGGTTCAGCCCTGTGCGCCTCGCGGGGTTGTTATGCTGGGTGACGTGTTGGTTTCTGCCCAACGCTTTGCTCGCCTGGCAGCGCTTGGCGCGCTCTGCTTCTACTGCTTGCTGTTGCTCGTGGCCGCGCTGCCGGGTCGGCTGATTCCGGCGTTGCAGCTGCCGGCGCTGACTGCGGGCTTTGCGCTTCACTTGGTGGGCATCACGCCGGGCATGGAAGTGTTCGCGGGACGAACGGCGCCGCGCGCGATACCGCGGATGAGTTGCTTTCGCATCACGGGCGAAGGGACACGCAGCGTGGTTTTGTACGACGATCTTGAGCTTTGCCAGCGTGGCGAGGTGCAGGCGCTGCGGGATCCGTGGCGGGTGATGCAGATGCGCAACCTGTCGGAAGCGCTGGTGCACGTGAACCTAGGTGGTGGCGGCGGGCTGGATCAGGATCCGCTGCGGAGTTTGTTTCTGATCACGGACTACTACTGCCATCTGCCGCAAGCGGAGCAGGCGGGGGTCGAGCGCGTCGTGATCGAGAGCTCGTACTGGGGGATGAATTTGGACGATGGCAGCGTCGGCGAGGTGCGCATGGGGGGCGAGCGGATCTGCGCCGCGCCTCGTTGGATCGAGCGTCGGCTGTGATGGGTAAGCTCGAGCAGTTCTTCTTCGCGCCGATCGCCTTTCGGGGGCTGTACGTGATGCGCGCGGCGTTCGGCGCTATCGCGCTGTTTTATTACTTGCGGCTCTTACCGCACGCGCAGGCGCTGTTCGGTCCTTCGGGGTTGGGAGGGCACGCTACGGCGGCGCGCTGGCCGACGTTCCCGCTGCCGGTGCCGGAAAACTTCGACCGCTTCGCTTGGTTGCGTGAGGTGACGAGCCCTGGCGCGGTGTGGGTGCTGTACGGCGTGCTGCTGCTCGCGGCAGCGGCGTTCATGCTCGGGCTGTTCACGCGCGTCGCCGGGTTGGCGCTAGTGGTGCTGCACGTGGGGTTTACGGCGCGGCAGGCGCTGTTGCCGGTGGGTTGGACGCAGCTGTATCCGGCGTTCGTGCTGTACTTGACGCTCGCGCCGTCTGGTGGTGCCTGGTCGCTGGACAGTTGGCGGCTCGGGGCCGGGAGGCCTGGGCGGTGGTCGTACGAGGGGCTACCGACGTTCGCGCCGTGGCCGCTGCGCTTGCTGCAGGTGCACGTCATCGCGATGTATGCGACTGCCGGGTGGCCGCGGCTCTCGGCGGCAGCGTGGCTGCAGGGTGAGACGGTGCTGCACGCGGTGGCGGACACGCGCTTCGGTCGTTGGGACCTCGACTGGTGGAGCCTGCGCGGAGCGCTCACTGCGGCGACGTACTTCGCGTTCGCGATCGAGCCGGCGGCGACGCTGCTTTTGCCATTCAAGGCGACGCGCCGCTATTGCGCGCTGGGGCTCTTGGCCCTGCACTTGGGGATCGAGCTCATGGCGGATCTGGGCATGTGGCAGTTCACGATGGGTGCGGCGGTGCTCGCGTTCCTGCCGGACGAATGGTTCCGGTTCGTGCCAGGGCTGCACGAGAGCTCGGCCGGGCTGCGTGACGGGACGGGCGCGGGTAGGGTGAGCGAGGGCTCAGGTTCGGCGGGGTAGCTCGACGACGAAGCGGGCGCCGGCGGTGTAGTCGGTGTCGAGCGTGATGGTGCCGCCGGCGGCCTCGACCAAGCCGCGACACACGGCCAAGCCGAGCCCGGTGCCTTTGCCCACCTCCTTGGTGGTCACGAACGGCTCGAACAGCTGGCTTTGCACGCGCGCATCCACGCCGGGGCCGTCGTCTTCGACCACCACGCGTACGCCGCTTTCGCTGTGGCTCGCGCTGACGCGGATGTTGCCGCCAGGGCCGACGGCGTCCGCGGCGTTGAGCACCAGGTTGAGCGCCACTTGCATCAGCTGCTCGTGTCCGAGCTTCACGCTCGGCAAGTGCGGCTCCAGGTCGAGCTTGAGCGAGACGTCCTTCAAGCTGCGCTGCGGCGCTACCAGCGCTGCGGTGTCGCGCAGCGCGGTCTCCACGTCGCCCGGCTCTTGCTCCCCTTCGAATGGGCTGGTGCCGGCGGGGCGCGCAAACTGCAGCAAATCGCGGAGGATGCGGTGGATGCGCTCGGTTTCACGCCGCATGCGCTGCATGAAGTCGCGCTCCTCTTCGGGGCTGAGCCCGCCAGCGAGCACGAGATCCTGCAGCCCCATCAGCGCCGAGATGGGGTTACCGATCTCGTGCGCCAGGCCCGCAGAGAGCCGCCCTACCGAGGCCAGGCGCTCGCTGCGCACGAGCCGCGCCTGCGCCTCTTTCAGGCGCTCGGTGGCGCGCTCCACTTCGGCGATCTGGCTGCGGAGCGCGTCCTCTTCGCGCAACAGGCGCTCGGTCATGATGCGGAAGCTCACGCCCAGCTGGGCCAGCTCCTGCACGGAGGTCTTTGGTACCAGGAGCTGGCGCGCACCGCTGGCCACGCGCTCGGCCGCGCGCGACAGCTCGTCGATGGGTCGCACGATCAAGCGCGTGAGGGCGAAGTAGGCGAGCACCAGGAGCGCGAGCCCCACCAGCAGCGTGTACAAGCCGACCAGCCGCACCAGCGGCGCCGCGCGCGCGGACTG
>JAEYOT010000067.1 GCA_023411445.1 Pseudomonadota bacterium | reverse complement strand
CGATGGGCTCGCCGAAACGGTCCCCGCACCCGGCGGTCAGCCACCAGGGCAGGGTGAGCGCAGCCGTGGCGATCCCGCGGCGAAACATGGGCTTACGATACACCGGGCCGGGCCAGGGGCTGGGCTGGATTCCGCCGGGGGGCGCGGGGCTTGAGCCGAGTGCGCCGCCGAAGGACACTTACTCAGGGTCGGAACCGCAACCATGGCCAAGAAGGACGCTCAGGCAGTCGCCGCGCTCGTGCCGCTGCGCAGGAGCCAGTCCGAGCTGCCGGCGCCGGAGTCCGACGCGCTCTTGGTGCTGTCGCTGCGCGCCCGCCACCCGGACGCCAGCACCCAGCTGTTCGACCGCTACGCACCGCACGTGCGGCGCGTGCTGGTGCGGGTCATGGGTCCGGACTCGGAGATCTTGGATCTGGTGCACGACGTGTTCGTGACCGCGCTGGAGTCCGTGCATCGTTTGGTGGATCCGAGGGCGCTCCGCGCCTGGCTCACGCAGATCGCGGTGTTCACGGCGCGCGCGCGCATCCGCCGCCGCGTGCGCGGCCGCGTGCTGCGCTTTTTGCCGTTCTCGGAGCTGCCAGAGCCGGAGCTGCCACCGGCGGACTTCGAGGGCAGCGAGTCGATGCAGGCGGTGTACCGCGTGCTCGGCCAGCTGGACACGGATCAGCGCATCGCTTTCGCGCTCCGCTTCGTCGCCGGTATGGAGCTGACCGAGGTGGCAAGCTCGTGCGGGGTGTCGCTCGCGACCATCAAGCGGCGCCTGTCGCGTGCGCAGGCCGCGTTCGCGCGCGCCGCACAGCGTGAGCCGGCTCTGGCCGAGTGGCTGCGCGCTGGCGCCGAGCTGGGAGGTAGCCCATGACGGCGCTGGCCGAGCGTCTGCAGCGCTTGGGGCGAGAGATCGCGGCCGAGCAGGATCGCGCGCTGTCGCAGGATTTGTCGCTGGGCAGCGTGCGCGCTCGCGTCATCGCTAGGCCGATAGGGCGACCTTCCAGGGTGCGCGTGTGGGGCGCGCTGGCGGTGGCGTGCTCGGTGGTGGTCGCAGTCGGCGCCTACGGGTGGAGCAGGCAAGGTCAACCGCTCGGGGCTAGCTTTGGCGGGCGGCCGCTCGCGGTCGGTCAGTGGGTGAGCGCTACGAGCGAGACGCCGCCGATCCACTTCTCGGATGGCTCCTCCGTCACGTTGGAGTCCGGCTCGCGCGCGCGCTTGGCGACGTTGGACGCGGTGGGCGCTCACCTGGTGCTGGAGTCGGGCGCTGCGGACGTGCAGGTCACACCTCAGCGCGGCGCCAAGTACCGCGTGAGCCTCGGACCTTTCGCGGTCGACGTGACCGGTACGCGCTTCGATGTCGGCTTTCGGCCCGCGGACGAGGTGTTCACGCTGAAGCTGCACGAAGGCAAAGTCGTGGTGTCCGGTTGTGTGCTCGGAGAAGGGCGCACGCTGCTGGCGGGCGAGGCGCTCACTGCCTCCTGCCGCGACGGGCACTTCGAGATCAGCGCGCTCGGCGCGAGCCGCGCGGCGCCGGCCTCGCCAGCAGCGCCTGCTGGTGAGGAGCCCCCGCCCGCTGTCGAGCCGGTGCCGAGCGCCGCGCCCGAGGCGCGAGCCGCAGCGCCCGGCGGCAGCGCGGGGCCGAGCGGGCCTAACGCTACGGTGCGCAGCTGGCAGAGCTTGGCCAACGCTGGGCGCTTCGCCGATGCCTATGCGAGCATTGCGGTGGAGGGGTTCGAGGTTGCCGTGGCGCGCGCTTCGGTCTCCGAGCTGAGCCTGCTGGCGGATACGGCGCGGCTCGCCGGGAAACCGGCAGACGCGCTCACCGCTTATCAGGCGCTGCGTGCTCGAGCCGCCGGCAGCGCGCCGGCCAAGCAGGCAGCATTTTCGATCGCGCGCGTGCACTTCGACCAGCGAGCAGCGTATGCTGAGGCTGCCCGATGGTTTCGGACGTACCTAGCCGAGCAGCCCGGGGGACCCTTCGCGCGTGAGGCCGAAGGTCGGCTCATGGAGGCGCTGTCGCGGTCCGGTGATCGCGCCGGAGCTCGGCAGGCGGCGGAGCGCTATCTCACCCGGTACCCCGGCGGGCCGCACGAGCGGGTGGCGCGGCAGCTCAGCGCGCGCTGAGCTTCTCGCGCAGCTCGGCGGGCTCATCGCGCTGTGCTGCGCGTTGACTTGGGCCAGAAGCGCCAGCGCCCAGGCGAGTGAGCCGCCGCTCGTCGTCGTCGTGAGCCAGAGCCCGGACGCGCCATTCGTGCGTCGACTGGCGGCCGAGCTAGCTCTGTTCGGCTACCGCGTGGAAGTGGCGCCCCCTGCGACGGGGGAGCTCGCGCTGGCTCAGCTCTTGGCCCGGACGGGCGGCGCGGCGCTCCTCGCGGTCGATCAACGTAAACAAGCGGTCGAGGTGGTGATCGCGGCGCCCGCTGGGGCGGCGATGCAGGAGCGCGAGCTGCTGGATCCACGAAGACGTCCCGAGACCAACGCCGCCGTCTTGGCGGAGCGGTTTCGGGCGCGATTGACGGAGCTGGGCATCGCGCCCGGCGCAGCGACCGCGCTCAGCGAGCCGGTCGTGATCGCCGAGCCCCTCCCGGCGCCGCCGCCGCGGACGGTTGCCCCGGCTGCGCCACGACTGTGGCTCGCTGGCGCGCTTGGTGTCACGCAGGGCGGGCTCGGCTTCAATCCGGACGCACAGCTGGAGCTGCGCGCGTTCGCGTTCCCGTGGCTGTCGACCAGCGCGGTTGCCAAGCTCTCGCTCGCACCGCAAGAGCTGCGCGAGCCGGAGGGAGAAACGGACGTGCGCGTCCAGGCTGGCGGCCTCTTAATCGATGTTTACCCGGTGCGAGGCGAATGGACGCTGAAGGTGGGCGTGGGGGCGCTGCTCGTCAACGCCGGCATGGTGGGGGAGTCCGGCGGAAGCTGGCGTGGCGAGGAGGTTTCCGTCTTGGTACCGGCCGGCATCGTGGACGCGGGCGGGGCGCTGCGTCTCTCATCGCGCGTCTCACTGGAGCTCACCGGCTTCATCGGCGTGTGCGCGCCGCGCATCGGCATCAAGTTCGCAGGCCGCACGGTGGCGCACTATGGCCGGCCGTTCTATGGCGGCGCCCTGGGGTTGGGAGTCGGGCTGCTGTGAGCGCGAAGGTGCGGGCAGTTCGCGGCTTGGGCCCACATGGTCCGAGGGTTTGGGACGATTCGAGACTCGCCTCGACCGTCGTGCCCCGGACTCGCGAAACCTGACCAAAATTCGGACGCTGCACCCACCAACTATCCTGGTTGCTCCGGCTCCGATCGGGGACGAAATTTCCGGCCGCAAAAGCCGCCTGAAATGGCGGTTTGTTGCTTGCGCTCAGGTACGTTCGCAGCGAATGCTTAGGCGTCGGCTCCGGCGTGGGCCAATTACTTGGAGGCTTCCGTTCGATGAAAGCGAAGACGTGGTGCGTTGCAGGTGTCCTGGTGCTGGCCGCGTTCTCCTCGGCGAGCTGCGGCAAAGACGAGGTGAGCGACGGCAACAACGGAGGCAGCGGCACCATCGTCGGAGGAACCGCTGGCAGCGGCGGTAGCAACATGGGTCGCGCCGGCACCGCCGGTACCGGCGGGAGCAGCTCCACGAGCGGTAACAAGCTCGGCCGCGCCTGTATCGACGACGACGATTGCGCGGACCCCCAAGCGCCGGGCCTTACCTGCGTCACCGCGAAGGACACGGTGCTGGGTGACGGCGCGCCGCCCAAGGGCCTCTGCACGGCCGAGTGCACGTCCGACGAGCAGTGCGACGGCCTCTCCGCTGGCTCGCTGTGCATGCCGTTCGAAGAGGACGCGAGCAGCGGGTACTGCGTGGAAGGCTGCTCGTTCGGCGCGCCTGAGCTCGGCGAAATCAAGTGCCACAACCGTCCCGAGTTCGCTTGCACCTTTGCAGGCGCCATCGAGACCGGCGACCCGTGTAAGGACTCGGTGAAGGATTGCCAGCCGGGCGAGTTCTGCTCGGACGGGCAGTGCCTGCTGGTCGTGCCGGCGTGCTTGCCGAGTTGCCGCGGCGACATCGACTGCGAAGCAGGCTACTACTGCGATCAGGACTTCCTGCGCGGCGTGTGCGTGAAGGGTGAAGCGGAGGGCAAGGCCTTGGGCGAGCCGTGCACGGTCCCGCAGGGCTCCGAGCCGGACGAGTGCCTCGGCTTCTGCCAAGCGGATGGGGAAGGCTCGAAGACCGGCCACTGTGCCACCACCTGCGCGCTCGGCCGTGAGTGCGGCTGGAACACGGAGACGGAGAAGTACGATGGCGCTTGTTTGTATCCGAGCGTGATCACGCGCGACATCGGGCGGCAGGGCGATTTCGGGTTCTGCGCGCTTACCTGCAATTGCTCGGACGAGTGCTACGATCCGACCCTGAGCTGCTTCCTGCTCGACAACGAGCCGCTGCTGCCGACGTTCCGCGGCCCTGGCCTGTGCTTCACGCCGGATGAGGAAGATCCCACGCCTGAGTACAATCAGTGCGAGGGCGCTGGCGGTGCTGGCGGCGCGGGTGGTGCCGGCGGCGCGGGTGGTGCTGGCGGGGCCGGTGGCGCTGGCGGCGAGCCGGGCGCTGGC
>JAEYOT010000013.1 GCA_023411445.1 Pseudomonadota bacterium | reverse complement strand
GCCGCGGCCTCTGGCGAAGTGCTGAGCGGACCCGGGATCGCGAGCTTGCGCTTGAGCGCGAGCTACGATCTACGGCTCGTTGACGGCCTGCTCACGGGGTTGCACGAGGAGGGCACCAGCCATTTCCAGCTGCTGGAGGCGCTGTGTCCGCGCGACCTGCTGCTCCGTGCGACCGACCACGCCGGTCGCACGGGCTACCTGCAGCACGAGCTGGGTGACTCGTGCCTGATCCTCGCGGGTGCGCTGCTCTAGCCGTGCGCTGCGGGCTCACGGCGTGGGCGCCGCGGGGGCTTCCTGCTTGCCGTGCTCGCCGCGCTTGCCGTGCTCGCCCAACTTGCCGTGCTCGCCGCGCTTGCCGAACTTGCCGAAGTGACCGGGCTTGCCTCGCATGGGCGCGATCTTGCCGGACTCGAACGCGGCGCGCAGCTCGTCGGCGCTGAGCTTCTTGTCGCCGTTCTGGTCAGCCGCGCTCAGCTTGTCCCAGCGCTTGCCCAGCTCACTTTCGTCCAGCACGCCGTCCTTATTGGCGTCCATGCGCGTGAAGCGCTCCTTGGCATGCTCGCTGAAGCGCTTCTTCATGTGCGCCTCTAGCTCCTCCTTCGTTACGACGCCGTCGCCGCTCGTGTCGATATCGCCGATGTGCTGTTGCATGCGCTCCGGCAGCTCCGCCGCCTCGAGCGTGCCGTTCTTGTTGGTGTCGAAGCGCTCGATCATCTTGTCCAAGCTCGGCGGGCCACGACGTCCGTCGGGACCGGCGCCGTGGCGGCGCTCGGGGCGCTCGGGGCGCGTGGCCTCGGGAGCGGGCGCTGCCGTCTCCTCGGTCAGGCCGGACCTCTGAGTCTGCTCCGTTTGGGCGACTTCAGCGCCGCTGCAAGCGACGGCTCCGAGGCAGGCGAGCAAGGCGACGATAGAGGTGGTAGTGAGGGGATGCGATGCTTTCATGTGGTGTTGTGCTCCTGTCAGCGCGTGGGACGCCGCGACCCGGTCGATCCCTACGCCCTCATCGCTCCGAGCTTCGGGCAGCGCTTTTTCGACCCGACTCCGTAGGGAAGGCCGAGTCCGGCGCGTCCCAGGCATAGAGTGACTCAAGCAGGGAGATCCATTGGACAATCTCGGCGAAGCCGCTCGGCGTGTCCGCTCTGGGGACACGGCGGCTTTTCAGCAGATCGTCGACGCAACCAACGTTCGCCTCGTCAGGCTGGGGGCTAGGATGCTCGGCAGCGCTATCGACGCGGAGGACGTGGTGCAGGAGGCGTACGTGAAGGCCTACCGCGCCTTGGTGAGCGGCGAGTTCGACGGCCGTGCGAACGTATCGACTTGGCTCTACAGGATCGTGACCAATCAAGCGATCGACGCGATGCGCAGTCGGGCACGCCGCCCGAGGCCGACCGACACCGCCGACGAATCCAGCTCGGACCTGGCGTCGGCCGAGCAGAAGCTCGCGCTCGCGGAGCTCTCGGATTGGATGAGCGACCTGCCGCCCGAGCAACGAGCGGCGCTGGTGCTCAAGGCCGTGGAAGGCATGACGTCGCCGGAGATAGCGGAAGTACTACAGTGTAGCGAAGGCGCGGTGGAGCAGCGATTGGTGCGCGCCCGCGCGGCGCTGCGCAAGAGGAGTGAAGGGCAATGAGCCACGAGCACGAAGACATCGATCAGCGCCTCGCGCGGCTGGCGTTAGGCACGGCGGGGATCCGCCCGCGCGCAGACTTCTCCAGCCGGGTGATGAGCCGCATCGCCGAGGAGCAGGTGCTCTCGCTGAGCTCGCTGAGCGCCCCAGCCCGGCGCTTCTTCCCGATCGGCATGCTGGCCGCCGCGCTGGCGCTGGTGTGGGCCGTCTCGGTCGATGACCAGGTGAACGAGGCGCTGGCGATCACGGACGACACGGAGCTATCGATATGGTGATCTCGACCAAGCTCAAGGTGTACGCGGTGGTGCTGGGCATCTTCGCGCTCGGAGCTGGCGCTGGCGGGGCTGCGGGCTACGCCGTTGCGAGCAAGCGCGTGGCTGAAGTGTTGGGCGATGGGCGCCCAGATGCGCAAGAAGCCATCCACTTCGAAGCCTTATCGAAGAAGCTGGATCTGACGCGCGAGCAGCGGAAGCAAGTGCGCACCATCATGCAACGGCACCGCGGCGAGCATCGCAAGCTCACGCGCGCCATGTACGAGAAGTGTGGCGGCGAGCTGTCGGAGCTTCGCACGCGCATGGATGGAGAAATCCGTGAGGTGCTCGACCAGGAGCAGAAGGAGCAATTTAAGACGCTGATGGAAAAGCGTGGTCGCCGCTTCCCCCTGGGTGGCCCTGGTCGTCCGCGCAAAGGCGAGGGGCGGCCGGACTGACAGCGCGCTCGGCCGATGCTAAGGGGCGGCATGCTGCCTGCCCGCGCTCTGTTCGGCTTCGCGATGTGTCTCATGGCGTGCGGTCCGGCCCCGGCGCCGCTCGCGCCGCAAGCCGCGGCAGAGCCCTCGCGCGGGGAGGAGCCTGCACGCGCCAAGCAGCCGGGCGCGGCCGGCATCGTCGAGCTCCCGGAGCTCACTCGTGAGCTCGAAGCCGAGGGCACGACCGGCACGATCGCGCTCCTGGACACGCTGGACGGCAAGCTGACGTGCAGCGACGTGGCGCGCTGCCAGCGCCGTTACATCCCGGCCTCCACCTTCAAGATCCCGAACAGCATGATCGCCCTAGAGACCGGCGCTGTGGAGGGGCCGGACACGATCATGAAATGGGACGGCAAGCAGTACGCGATCGACGCTTGGAACCAAGACTTGTCCTTTCGCGACGCGTTCCGGCTGTCGTGCGTGCCCTGCTACCAAGCGTTGGCGCGTCAAGTGGGAGAAGAGGTCGAGCGGGACTGGGTGAGCAAGCTGCACTACGGCAACCGCGACATCTCGGGCGGCGTCGACAAGTTCTGGCTCTGGGGCGGCCTACGCATCTCACCGGTCGAGCAGATCGAGTTCTTGCGACGCTTTGACGGCAATCAGCTCCCCATTTCGGCGCGCACGGCCGACATCGTGCGCGACATCATGACTCTGGACGTGACGGAAACTTACGTGCTCCGGGGCAAGACGGGCATGACCCGCAAGCCTGAAGAGGCCGAGGATCTCGGCTGGTTCGTTGGCTGGCTGGAGCTGGGCGAGCGCCGCGTCTTCTTCGCGACGTTGCTCGATAGCTTCGCCGCAGGCATGGATAGGATTCCGGTTCGACGCCGCGTCACCGAGCGCGTGCTACGCGCCCGCGGCTTGCTCTGAAGCGCCTTGGAGCGGGCGGACTGTTGTAGTCTCTGCCGCTATGGCTGAGATCCTGGTCGCGTTCCCGCTTGGATTCATCATCTGGTTCTTCACTCGCTACGGGCTGTTCGGGTTCTACACGATAGGTCCGAACGAACGTGCCGTGCTCACGACGTTCGGTCGCGCGCAGCGCATCGGCGATTCGACGACGCTGCAAGACCCCATCTCCGAGACGCTGCGGCCGGACGAGCGCCAGCGCTACATCTACCCGCAGGTGCGCGTGGTGGGGCCAGGCTTTTACTGGAAGCTGCCGTGGCAGCGCGTCCACAAAGTGTCGGGCGCGACCGTAACGGTGTCGATCGCTTACGATCCCGAGAACCCAGGCGCCAACCACAGCGGTCAGCTGCTCGACGCGGTGACCAAGGACCAGCTGAACACGGGCCTCTCAGGTCAGCTCCGCTTCACGGTGGCGGAGCGCAACCTCTACGCCTACCTGTTCGGCGTGAAGAACCCGGTCGCCCACGTGATGGGCTACTTCATCTCGGTGCTGCGCGACCGCGTCGCCAATTTCGAAGCGCCGCCGGAGACGCAACCGCTGCCGACCGCGATCGGTCCAGACGCGGCCGTTCAAGGTATCTCGATCAACGACCTGCGTAAGAACCTGAGAGATCTCAGCGATCGCATGGATGAGCAGTGCGCCTCGGCGTCGGCTCGTTACGGCATCGATTTGGACGCGGCGCTGATCACGGCCATCGACGCCCCGCCCGACGTGGACTCGGCGCTCGCCGCCATCAACACGGCGCACAACCACGTCTCCAGCGAGATCAGCTTGGCGCAGGCCGCGGCTGATCAGAAGATCGTGATGTCCAAGCGCGCCGTCGAGATCGAGACGCTCAACGCGCAGGCGGAGGTGGAGCCGCTGGTGATGCTGGCGGAGCAGCTGACCCAGCTTCGCGCCAATGGGCCAGGCGCGCTCCAGGCCTACGTGCGCAACGCCAAGCTCAACCTGTTCAAGCGCTCACGCCAGCTCGTGCTGGTCGGGCAGGAGGGCGTCAAGTAATGGACTTCTTGCTGGCTTTCGCCATCTCGTTCTTCGGCAGCTTCATCGCGATGCCGTTTTTCCTGTTCTGGGTGCGCGTGCTCGGCATCTACGTGATCGTGCGGGAGCGCGAGTGCGTGGTGTTCGAGCTGTTCGGCAAGGTGCGCCTGGTCATCACCGAGCCGGGCATTCATTGGCCTTGGCTCACCATGGGGCCGTTCGCGGCGCTGGTGCCCATCTTCGGGCGCAAGCGCACGGTGGACATGCGGCTGGACCAGGTTTACCTGCGCAGTCAGCCCGTGAACTCCGAAGAGGGCGCGCCCATGGGCATCGGCGTGTGGTGCGAAATGTTCGTGAGCGACCCGCTCGCTTACTTGTACAAGAACACGGATCCGGTCGGCTCCTTGCGCGCCAACGTCTCCAACGCCACCGTGCGCTGCCTGTCCAACATGAAGCTGTCGGACATGTTGGAGAACCGGCACCCCATGAGCCAAATGGTGCGCGAAGAGGTGAGCAGCAAGTCGCGCGAGTGGGGCTACATGGTCGGCAGCACCTACATCCGCAAGGTGCACTTCCGCGACATCGGCATGATCAATCAGATCGAGCAGAAGGTGGTGAACCGACTGCGACAAGTCACCGCGGCGATCCAGCAGGACGGCGCCAACCGCGTGAACGTGATCCGCTCTACCGCCGAGCGCTCCGCGGCCGTGGAGTTCGCCAAGGCCGCGGCAACTCGGCCGCACATCGTGGGCACCGCGCTCGCTCGCGTCGCGAAAGATCCGGAGATCTCCGCGGCGCTGTTCGAGCTGTTGGAGACGCAAAACATGCTGCAAGCCAGTCGCTTGGAGCTCAGCATCGTGCCGAAGGGCACGCAGCTGATCGCCGCAGCCGGCGGCGTCATCGGCGGCCCGCCCGTGGCCTGAGCCTCGCGCGCGTTCGCGCGCGCCCTTCACGGCGCCTCCTGGCAAAGGCGCTGATGTGGGCGCGCGTGAGCGCGGCGCGCACGTCGCGCGTGCGCTCGAGAAAAGCGGCGTGGCAATCTTGCGCGCTGGGTCTCACCAAACACGGACTTGATCGCAAGCCCACTCTCAAGGGTATGCTCAGTGATCGGTCGCGAGCATCGCGGCCGACGCTTCGACATGCGCCAAGCCGCCCTCCTTTCAGTGTTCTTACCCGTGACGGCGCTGGCCCAAACGAGCGCGCCCGCTCCATCGCCCTTCACCGGACAGCCCACGCCGGCGGCTCCCGCGCCGGCCGTCGCGCCCGAGCCCGAGCCCGCGCCGGCCGCGCC
>JAEYOT010000937.1 GCA_023411445.1 Pseudomonadota bacterium | reverse complement strand
CTGGAGCACGTGGACGACCTGCCGCCCACGCTCACCCAGTTCAAGAACTGGCTCAAGCCCGGCGGCAAGCTGCTCGTCAGCCTGCCCACCGAGAATGCGCTGTATCGACTTGGCCGCAAGCTGGCGGGCTTCAGCGGTCACTATCATCACAGTAACGCCGCTTCGATCGACGCGAGGATCCAGTCCTTCGGCTTTCGGCGGGACAAGCTAGCGCAGATCCCCGCGCCAGGGCCGCTGAGCATCTATTGGGTGATGGAGTACTCCTGGGGCTCGCCAGCACACTGAGCGCCAGACCGCGGCGAGAGTGAACGAGCCGATGCGGCGCTGGTTGCAGGCCATCCGAACGCCAAGCGCGTTCTCAGCGCTGCTCGGCGCGCTCGTGCTGGTGGGCGTTTTCCTACGCTGCCGGGGCATGCTCGGCTCCGCCATCCCGCTGTGGGAGGACGAAGCCTCGTGGGCATTTCGCCTGCGCGAACGAGACTACCTGTTTCGGCCGATCGGCTTCATGGTCGCGTCCAACGCCGTGGCGCGGCTGTTCGCTTGGAGCGAGCTGGGCTTGCGGCTCTTGCCGTGGCTCGCCGGGGTCGCCGCTTGCGTGCTCACGGTGCCGTTCGTGCGGCGCGCGTTCGCTGCGCGCTCCGCTCAGCTGCTATTCGTCGCGAGCTTCGCTCTGCACCCGGTTGCGATCGATCTCTCAAAGGAGTTCAAGCCTTACTCGATCGCTTTGCTCGCACACCTTGCTGCCTTGCTCCTGGGACTCGAGTATCGGCGACGGCGCGAGCTGCGGTGGCTCCTAGCGGCGCTGCTGCTCGTCAACGTCGCGCCGTTTTGGTCGCAAGACGTCGTGTTCTTCTACCCGGCGCTGTTCTTGGTGCTGCTGCTCACGGCCTGGAGCACGCGTGACCGCGCGCAGCTCAGCGTCGTAGCTCTTGGCACGGCCGTCACGCTAGCCACGCTGGCAGGCCTCTATTTCTTCAGCTGGCGGGGCCTCGTGACCGACGTGGCCTCCAGCAGCGAGCCGAGCGTCTGGGCCACCAAATATAACGTATTTTACGATCCCGGCAGCGGACAGTCCAGGCTCGGCTGGGTGCTCAGTCGCTACGCCGACCTTACGGCCTTTCCAGGCGGGTGGCGTGACGCCTGGGACGCCGCGGCGCGACGCTTGGGGCTTCAGCCAGGTTTGCTCCGAGCTGCGCTGGACGCGCTCTGGCTCTTGCTGCACGTGCTTGGGCTGGCGGTGCTGTTCGCAGCGCGACGGTGGATCCAGCTCATCCTGTTCGCGTTGCCGATCGCGACGCTCCTTTCGTTCAACGCGCTCGGCTTCTGGCCGTTCGGCCCCTTTCGCACGAACCTGTTCCTCCTCCCGTACTTCCTGGCCATCGTCTGCGTGGCGCTGGATCGAAACGAGACGGATGGCGCGACACTCGGACCGCGGCTGCGCGCCGGCGTGGCAGCGCTGCCGTCCTTGTTGCTCGTGCTCTTGCCGCTCGCGCTGTTGGAGAGGGGATGGCACGCCGACAAGGAGTCGCTCGCTTACACGCTGCCTTCGCGGACACTTGTCGCCGTGCAGGAAGCACTGCGCCTGCAGGCTGGGCGTCCTCCCGCGCGCGCTGAGGTGCTGTTCGTGGACCACTTCTTCTGCGCATCGCTCCGCTACTATCGAACGCTTCATCCGCACAACGCTTCCTTCCAGCGCAGCCTGAATGGTCGCCTCAAACCCAGCTGCGTGAACCGAGGCACGGGCATTCCGGCCAACGCGCGAGCCGCCTTGCGGCGGGATGAGCGGGTTTGGATGCTGGTCGGCTTACCGGAGAACCCAGAGATGGAACGGCTCGCAGCGCTCGAGACTGGCGCTCGCGTCGTCGCGGCCTGGCGCTCGGAGCCGATCGCTCTGCTTTTGGGGGTGGAGCGTCGACCTAAGGCAGTAACGGCTCCAGCGAAGCCCGTGAAACCTGCGCCGGAAGATGCCGCGGTGGAGCTAGCGGAGTAGTCGAATTCGTTCGACTTCTGGGCTTCTCAAGGTAAGGGTTCTGCCGGTTTTTCGCGATGGATAGGCTCTTTTCGCAAGGCGCTTGGGTATGTCGGCAGAGGCGATGAGCTCCCCCGCGTCGGCGCGCCGGACCGGTATCTTTGCCCCCTTGTTCGAGCGCCCTGCGCTCATTGGCTTGGTCGGGGTGTTGCTCGCCTTCTTTGCGCTCGGCGGCATGCAGCTGCTGGCCATCCCGCACGCCAAGGCTCTGGATGAGCCCCGTCACATCGCCTACGCCATCGAGCTCGCCGAAGGCAGGCTGCCTGACGTGCGCAGCCAGGTGGACCTGAAGAAGCTGCACACTAAGCGCATACGCGGCACCAAGATGCACGCTGCCGCTGCGCACCCGCCGCTCTACTACGTCATCGTCGGCTTTCCTCTGAAATGGGCGAGCGAGGGCGAGAGCATCGTGTCGGGGCTGTGGGTGTCGCGCTTGCTCACGCTGCTCATGGGCGCGGCCGGCCTCATCTACGCTTACCTCGCGGCCGTTTTGCTGGTCCCGCGCCGGCGGGAAGCGGCGCTCAGCGCGGTCGCGCTCTGCGCGGTCACGCCTGCCTTCGTCAACGTGTGTTCGGTCGTGCACAACGACGCGCTGGCGTTTCTCACGACCGCGGGTCTGTGCCATGCGGTGCTGCTCGTGCTCTTGCGTGGGCCCGCCTTCTCGGCGGTGCTGCAAGTCGTGATCTGGGGAGCGCTGGCTTGTGCCTCCCGGTTTGCTTCACTCTTGGTGGTGGCTCCCGCGCTCACGGCGGTGGGCCTGGCGCTGCTGCTGGAGCGAGGGCGGCCGCCGCTACTGCGCCTACGCAACGTGGCAGCGTTCAGCGGGGCTGCGCTGGGGCTGATCGCCATCACGTCCGGCTGGTTTTACCTGCACAACTACCGCATGTACGACGACGTGACGGCAGGGAAGCCGCTGTTCGTCGGGCTCTCTCGGCCGGTTCGTGAAGCGTTTTACTACCACCTGCTGAAGCTGGATCGGTGGGAGCTGCTGGTGACTGACTTGTGGTGCAGGCTCGCGGGCGGGGTGCTGCTCGGCGGCGCTGTTGCTCTGGCCGGCACGCTGCTGGTCGTGGCCGGCTTGCTAGCAGCCACCAAGGCGCTGGCCACGGACTTTCGTCCGCAGCCCGGCACGCTGCTGAAGGACAAGCGCACCTTCGCGGTCGTGTTCGTGGTGGTGGCTTTCTTGGTCATGGTCGTGCCCATCTTCGAGTTCTATGCCCGCGGAGGGAACATGACCGCGCGCTACTACTTCCCCGTCTTGTGGGTGCTCACGCTGGCGGTCAGTGCCGGCTACGGTAGCTTCAAGAACGACTTGGTGGGCAAGGCGGTTTTGCTCGGCGCCTGTTTGCTAGGTCTGTGGATCACGGACCTCTACATCGCCGAGATCGTTGGTAACAAAGCCACCTTCGCCATCGCCTTTGCCTTCGCGAAGGCAGAGCTTCCACTCCCCGACGTCTTGGCCTGTTCCTTGATAGCCTGCGCGGTGCTGGGGTTCAGCTTGCTGATTTCAGGTTGGCAGGGCCTGCGGGCTCGTCAAAAGCTCGAGAGCGGCACGTGACGGGCGCTGATCCACTCCAGGTTGCCCAGCCCGCTGCTCGCCGGGAGCAGCTCGTGGACGCCGTCATCATCGTGGCGCTGGTGACTCTGTTCTGGTGCGCGCACCGCTTCCTCGAAGAGGTGGAGTTTGGCGGGGACGCCATCGAGAAGTGGCACTTCGTCCGGCAGTGGTTCTACGACAACGATTTCTCCCACGTGAAATGGACGCACCACATGGCGCGCGTTGGGGTCAACGCTTGGGTTTGGCTGGCGCAGGCGCTGCTGGGTCGTGGCTGGCAGACTTACTACGTGGTGCCGTTTGCCATGGCAGCGGCGCAGATCCCGTTCGTGTACCTGCTGGCTAGGAAGCTGGGCGGGCGCCTGGCGGGGCTGATAGCGGTGCTGTCGATCAGCTACCTGGCGATGGTGCACCGCTCTGCCTCGCAGCTCTTGCCCGACGGGATCGCCGGCACCTACGCCATCGTGGCCTGCTACCTGTGCGTCCGCTTCTTGGAGGCTTCAGACGCGACTCGGCGTCGCTTTCTGATCGCGCTGGGCTTGGTCGCCTTCTGTGGCTACCTCGCGAAAGAGACGTTCTTCTTTTTCTTCCCCGGACTGGGCTTGGCTGTCTGGTCGTCTCGTCGCAGTTGGCGGGATGCCGCCACGTTCTTTGGCATTTTGCTGACGGGGCTATTGCTCGAGACCTTGGCCTACGCCGTCTTGACTGAACACTCCAGTCGGCTCGCGATCGTGCTGGGGACGCACTTGGCGGCCGCCGATGGGGACGACTCCGGCGAGAAGATGCGCTTCGTCGACGTGTTCCAGCGGTTCGACGAGCTGCACAACGCCACCAAGTACTTGCTCTTCTTCGGCCTGGCGAGCGCGCTGTGGCTCGCGGTGCTACGACGACCGCACGATGCGCGAGCGCGCGCTGTGGTGTTGAGCGGACTGAGCCATGTGCTGTTCTTGACGTTTCTGGTCAAGAGTCTGCGTCCGCTCGACCTGTTTCAAGGCTTCGATCCTCGCTACATGGAGCCTGCGACGCCATTTCTTGGCGTCTACGTCGGGACATTCCTGGCTGACGTCGCCTCCACGCTCTGGAGCAGTACTGCTGATGCGGGCTGGCTGCAGAAGTACGGGCCGGGTGCCCCTGGGTGGGCGCAGGGGGCTTGGTCGCTCGGCGCCATCGCGGCGTTGGCGTGCGTGACCGTGGCTCACCAGCGCTCGCATCCACCGCTCGACGGCTTCGCGCGCGGCCGTGAGCTCTCGAGCGTGCTGGAGCGCGCTTACCAGCGCAACCTCCCGATTTTGGAGCGCAGCGAGCGCGGCAAGGTGCTGCGCGCTGTGTACAGCGTATACCTGGACGATCGCTTGCTGGCGCGCGACGGCAAGCTGCCGGAGCTCCACGAAGTAGAGCTATCTCAACGCCGGATGAGCGCCCTGGTGAAGGATCCTAGCCAGTACGGCAAGGCTACCTTAGCCAAGCTGATCGGAGCGGGGTGCTTCGTGGAAGTAAAGCGTGGTCCAGCGCGCAACCCAGGGACCCGAGACAGGCGCGCCAGCATCGCGATCTCAGCGACGCCCCCCTCGGCGAGCTGCGACGCCTTGCTCGCGGGCGACAACTAGGCGGGATCTAGCTTGCCGTATCGTGCAACACCTCGATAACTCGGGTTTGCTGCGCGTCCGTTAGACCTGGGTAGAGGGGGAGGCTGAGCACCTCTTTGGCGGCTTGCTCGGCGATTGGCAGGGGGCGAGCTGCGTGCGTACGCTGGAACACCGGCTGTTGGTGAAGCGCGCGGCGATAGTAGATGGCCGTTTCAATGCCGCGCTCCGCCAGGCTCCTTGCGATGTGCTCACGGGCTTGCGCGCGCAGCGTGTACTGGGCGTAAACGTGCACGTTGCCGCCAGCCGTAACGGGCGCGAGCAGGGTGCTGGGCAGCTCCGCCGTGTAGCGCGCCGCGAGGCGGCGACGCTCGGCCAGATCGGCGGCCAAGTGCGGCAGCTTCGCGAGCACGATGGCGGCCTGTAGCGTGTCCAAGCGGCCGTTGACGCCGATCAGGGTGTGCTCGCCACGGCGCTCGGCGCCGTGATCGCGCAGCATTCGAGCTCGTTGCGCCAGGGACTCGTCGTTCGTGAACAAGGCGCCGCCATCGCCGTAACAGCCGAGCGGCTTGGTGGGGAAGAAGCTGGTGACGGCGAGCGTCGTCGCGCCGCCGCTACGGCGACCATTCCTGCTGGCGCCGAAGCTCTGCGCGCCGTCTTCAATCACGGCGAGCCCGTGGTGCGCCGCGAGCTCGCCCAACCGTTCCAGATCCGGCATTTGTCCGAACAAGCTGACCGGAATGATGGCCTTGGTGCGAGCGCTGACGGCCCGCTCGACGGCGGCTGGATCCAACAAGAACGTGACCGGATCGATATCGACGAAGATGGGCACTGCACCGACGAGCGCGATCGCCTCCGCCGCGCTGATCCAGCTGAAGGAAGTCGTGATCACCTCATCGCCGGCACCGATGCGTAAGGTGCGCAGCGCGAGCTCCAAGGCGAGCGTGCCGCTCTTTACCGCGAGGGCGTGCCGGGCCCCGACGTAGCGCCCAAGCTCGCTCTCGAGCTCCGCCACTTCGGGACCGAGGATGAACTTGCCATGAGCCAGCACGCGCTGCATGGCCTGCTCCACGTCCGCCGCGTGTCGAGCTCGCGCAGCTGCGTGGTCATGAAAGCGGACGCGGCCGTGGACGTCGGCGCTCACGACGCGGCCTCGTCTCGAGCCTTGCCGTGGCGCAGGGCTTCGGGCAAAGGCGTTGCTTCGTCCAGGTCGAGGCAAACGAGGACGCCAGGCTCCACTTCGCGATAGCGCAGGTTGGACTCTGGACAAGTCATGACACCATTGGCGCTGGGTCGCAGTCGGTGGCCGTGGCGACTGACGTAGCCGTGCTGACGAGCAGGGTTACCAATCATCAGCGCGTAATCGGGCACGTCACCCGTGACGACCGCCCCAGCGGCCACGAAGCAGTAGCGCCCGAGCGTGACGCCGCACACGATGGTCGCGTTCGCGCCCACGGTAGCGCCTCGGCGGATCAAGGTGCGCTCGTACAAGGAGCGGCGGTTGATCTCGGCGCGCGGGTTCTTGACGTTGGTCAGGACGCAGGAAGGACCCAGGAAGACGCCGTCTTCCACGATGACGCCATCGTAGAGCGAGACATTGTTCTGAACCTTCACGTCGTCCCCTAGCACGACGCGAGACGCCACGCTGACGTTCTGGCCGAGCGTGCAGCGCGCACCAACGCGCGCTCCTTGCATCACGTGCGCGTATTGCCAAACCCGGGAGCGTGCGCCCACGCTAGCGCCCTCTTCCACGGTCGCGCTCGGATGAATGAAGGCGTCCTCGCTGCTCGCCGTTGGCGTGGTCGTCGTGACGACTTCGCCATCCCGATCCAGGCTGCGCTGCGCCATGTCCAGCACCGTCAGCACTCGCTCGCCCTCGGCGCCATCGGTCAAGGGCGAGGTACGCCCTGCGCACGCCGCCAGAAAATGCTCGCACTCGCGCAGCAGCGGCTCTGCCGCCTCCACCTGCACTGGCTCTGCCAGCGGGTTCAGCGGCGTCGGGTCCTGCCCATTGTGCCAGCGCAGGTAGCCGCGATAGACCAAGAGCTTCTCCGGCCACGGCTTGGTGTCGTCGAACACGGCCATCGCGTCGGTGCCGACCACCGTGAGCTTCTGCTCCTTGAAAGGGTTCAACCAGCTGACGTGAATCTGCGCCATGACGTCGTCAGCGAAGCGCATGAGCGTGACCGTGGAGTCGGCGATCTCGTGATCCAAGTAGGCGCTGCCCACGCAGCGAACGGTGCGAGGCAAGAGACCATCGAGCAACGACAGGATCACGGAGACATCGTGCGGAGCGAAGCTCCACAGCGCGTTCTCTTCCTTGCGGAACTTGCCGAGGTTGAGCCGACTGGAGGTGATCGTGAGCAGCTTTCCGAGCTCTCCGCGCTTCACTAGCTGCCGGAGCGCGACGATGCACGGGTGGTACTGGAGCAAGTGCCCCACCATCAGCACGCGCTGCCGACGCTCGGCCACGCCGATCAACTCTCGCGCGTGCTCGGGGCGCAGGCACAGCGGCTTCTCTACGAAAACGTGCTTGTCGTGCTCTAGAGCGGCGCGAGCCAGCTCGAAATGAGAAGCCGCTGGCGTCGCGATCGCCACGGAGGTGACGCTCGGATCCGCCAGTACGGCCGATAGGCTGTCACGGAAGGGGGCGCTGGGGTGACGCTGCTCCAGCTCGCGTCGCAGCTCCGGCGACGCGCCCTCGTCCACCAGCGCGCCGAGCGCGCCCAGCTGGTCGAAGCAGCGGGCCAGGTTTCTCCCCCAATCGCCGGTGCCGATCAGGGCCAGGGTGCGGGGCATCGAGGCCG
>JAEYOT010000564.1 GCA_023411445.1 Pseudomonadota bacterium | reverse complement strand
GCGCGGTGGCGCGCGCCAAGTCACTATTCTTGGCGTAGCTGAGCGCCGCCGGTACGACCAAGCCGAGCACCAGCACGGCCACCACGGCTGCCTGCACGGCCTGCCGAATGGAGCGGCGGCGCTGGCGGCTGGAAGAGCCGAGCCCCAAGTCGCGATCGGGGAAGATGACCTTCTGAAACAGCTCGGTGACGAAGTAGCTCTGCGGCGCCATCTGCTTGGCTGGCGCGCTCTGCCCCGCCGCCATGGGCAGGTTGAAGCCGCGCGACATGTTCGCCAGCACGTGGTCGATCTGGCGTCCCGTCTGGGTGCCGCTCGAGAAGTAAAAACCGCGGAGCAGCGGCGTTTCTTGGTACGGATTGGAGTGGCACAGCGTGCCGATGAAGCTGGCCAGCGGTCGGCGCAGGCTGGAAAACTCGACCGGGAATTGCAGAATGCGCGCGCGCACCTCCGCGAGCGGCTCGCCAGCGAGGCGCGTCAGCATGCGGGCGTGCAGCACGCGCTCGAGCACGTCCAGCTCGGCCTGAACGGCGTGCTCGGCGTCCTCCAGCTCTTCCTCGAAGCCGAAGCTGGCGCCCCACGTCTGCCCGCGCGATGACTTGGCCAGGTCCCCCCAAAAATCGACGAAGCCGGCGACGAGGTCGACCTTGGTCACCAGCACGTAGAGCGGCAGCACCATCTCGAGCCGCGTCATCACCTCGTCGGCGCGAGCGCGAAGCGTCTTCGCCATCTCCTCCAGATCCGTGTCGCTCTGCGACAGCAGATCTTCCGCGCTGACCGCGACCACCACGCCCTCGAGCGGACGTCGCGGCCTGAATTTGCGCAGGATATCCAGGAAGCCGAGCCACTCGTCACGATCATCCTCGCCGGTAGCGAGGCGCCCAGCGGTATCCAGCAAGATGGCGTACGGGGAGAACCACCAGTCGCAGTTGCGGGTGCCGGCGGTGCCGCGCACCTTGCTGCTGCCGCTGCCAGGCGGCGAAATGAAGCCAAGGTTGGACTGGGTGAGCGCCGTCGTCTTGCCGGCTGCAGGAGGGCCGATGATGACGTACCAGGGCAAGGCGTAGAGGGCCGCCTGCCCACCCTTGTTGCCGAGGCGCGTGCGCTTGAGGGCGTCGATGGCCGCCTTCATCTGGGCCTGCAGGCGCTGCACTTCCACCCGCCGATCCGGGCGAGCGTTCTCCGCCTGCTGCACGGCTTGCTTCATCAGCTCCGCTTCCAGCGCGGAGGCCTGCATTTTGGCGCGCACCTGGCGGATGATCAGCACCAGCAAGAACGCCGTCACGCAGACGACGCTCACGACGATGCCGATCCACAGGGGCGCCTGCAGCACCAGCACGATGACCCAGGCAGCGATGGCGAGCAGCGCGAGGCCGAGCGCGAGCCAGAACAACAACATCCTTACCTCAATTCGCCGCCGCTGACGGCTGGGCCGGCGCGCTCACCGGCAGAGTGTCGATCGCCTGCTGCACGTCGCTGTTGACCAGCCGCTCCAAGCCCAGCACCAAACCGAGCGCGATGACGAGCCCGCCGACCGTGAAGGCGATCAGCGGGGCGTTGCTGCTCTTGGTCTTCTGTGCCCGATCGGCCGGGATGGCGTGCGGGCCGACCTTGTCCGCGCGCGGCAGCGAGCGCGAGACCTGCTGCAGCGCCGCCTGGGTGAAGCCGGCGAGCGCGTTGGGATCCCCGCCGGTGCCGTACTGGCCGCGAAAGCCGAGCGCGAGGCACAGGTGGTAGGCAGCCACGGCTTCCGCTCTGCCCTCGCTGAGCAAGGCGCGCAGCCGATTGAAGAAGTGCTCGCCGGCCGTGTACTGGTTGAACAGCACGAGCTGCAGCGGCTGGCTCATCCACTCGTTTCGTCCAGGCCAGTTGGACTTCAGGATCTGCTCGTCCAGGAAGGCCACGACCGCGTAGCGCATGTCGGCCAGATCTTGCTCGGCGATGCCGGCAGCGCGTCCCTTCCCCACCATCGCATCGAGCGCGGTCTGCAACCGCTGGCGGAGGTCCGCCGCGGAGCCCATGCTGGGGGCGTACGGAAAGCTGACGGCCAGCACCAGCACCTCCGCGCACGCTGAGTACACCCGTTGACTCATTGGCTACCTCAGAGCCGCCGCGTCGGCCGCGTACAGGGAGAGCTCGGCCCCGGCCCAGTCACCATCCGAGGGCAAGTAAAGCGCAACGGTCGCGGACTTGGCAATGTCCTCCCAATAGGGGCCCTCGCGTGAAACGCGGAAGAAGCACAAGCCCGGCTTCTGCGGCAACGCTCCGGAAGGCGACCACTCCACCGCGACCTTCACGCCAGTCCGCGCGTGCTTCACGACGTCGTAGATGTGGTTCCAACCCGCCAGCTTGAGCACCGCGGGGGCACGCTCACGCACCAGCGCTTCGGCCATGTTCGCCTTCACGGCGATGAAGAATTCTTGCGAGATCAGCTTCGGGTCCGGCACGCGTCCGATGAACATGCCGTCGGGGCGGTGCTCGAGCGCGATCTCGGTGTAGGCGCGACCGGTGTCCCCCGAGATGAGTCGCAGCGCGGTAGCGAACAGCGACTCGAACGTCTCCCCCAGCTCCAGGTAGTTGAACTTGGGCAGCGCCGCCACGTCCACGTCGGCCGAGAAGCAGGACAGCGCGCCGACCAGCCGCACCAACGCGAGGTATGCCTCCTCGGGGTGTGTGCGCGGCGTGTCCAGCAGGTGGTTCAGCTCCGGAATGGCGACGCTGAGCGTTTGCTGGAGCAAGAAGCGGCGGACCTCGCTGGCGTGAAAGTCTGCGCCGGCGCTCTGACGACCTCTACGCTCGGCGGCCAGCTGCTGCTGGCGCGCCACCATGTTGGTGAGAACGCGCCGCACGCCGCTGTGCAAGAACGGGGCAGTAGCTAGGCTTAGCACCGGCGGGACTCGCGTGTCGATCACGACGAACTGCCCGGTTTCTTGGCGCAATAGCTCCGCCACGCGCAAAGTCACGAAGCCGTCGCGCCGCTCGTTGCCGAACAGGATGCGCAGGTTGGGTCGCGCCCACTCCACCTCCTGCGGCGAGGTGCCCGTGTTGCGGTCGACCGCCGTGTGAACCTCACGGGTGTAGCGGCGCACGCCGCTGCCATCGAGCGAGACCTGCGCCGCGTCGTGCGTGGAGGCGATGCCGACGAACACCTCGATGCGCTGGGCGTCGCTCGGCAGGTCCCGCGGCTCCGGCGCGGCGACGTCGCTGCCTTCGCCGCACGAGACGGTCGCGCCGTCCGGCCAAACCGCCGTGAAGCGCTGGATGCGAAACTGCCCAGCCGCGAAGCCGCGCTCGTCGATCTTGAGCTCGCTCACGCCCCAGTCGTAGTGGCTGATCGCGCGGACACGTTCGTGAACCAGGGCCTCGAAGTAGCTGTCTTGCTGCTGGAAATGGTGCTGGCTGACCAGCAGCCCTTCGGTCCAGATCGGCTTGCGCGACATGCTCAGGGCCCCTCGGCTCCTGCCGGAGCGAGCGTCGAGCCATCGCCGCCGGGAGCCACCTCCTCCGTCTCGCTCTCTCTCCCCGCTCCGTCTTGAATCTGCATGCGATCCAGCCACACCGGTATGGGATCTGCCTTGGTGGGGCAAGGCGAGAGCTCGCCCGGCGGAGTTATTTCATAGGTGAGAAACCAGTCTTTACCTTGCGGCTCTCGGAACAACGCGACTAACGCCAAGTGCGCGGCGTCCGGCTTGGGAGCAACGGTAAGAGTCTTTTTCTCGCCCGGGAACAGGGTGTGCTCCTCCGTGGCGACCACCTCGCCCTCGAGCACCTTGGCATCGTTTTGCCACACGTCCTCGAATGAGGCCGTCCGCAAACGCGCGTCGCTTTTCAGCTGATACACCCGCACCTGGACCGGCCTGCCCTCGCCGGTCGAAAGCGCGTTGCTGCGCGGTGTTGCCGTCAGCGCCAGCGTGAGCGGTTGAGCCGGGCAAGGCTTCGCCGGAGCCGCTGTCACGGGCGCAGGCGCGCCTCCGCAGCCAACCCCGAGCACGCTGAGGACGACGGCGACGC